>JAFGRS010000907.1 GCA_016935045.1 Lentisphaeria bacterium
CACTCAAGGTAGGAGCCGTATGAGGTAACTCCTCACGTACGGATCTGTGCGGGGGGTCCGGGGCAACCCGGATCCCTACCGCGATCGGGCGTTCCTGGAGCGCGAGCGTCCTCGCGAGCTTCCCCGGCGTTGATTGAGGCACTGCGAAAAAAAACGCGGAGGACCCTTGCAGGACTGCCGAAACGATAGTACTATGAGCCATGTAACGGAAAAAGGGTGTATCCGATCCGCAAGTCATGTATGCAGGGAAGCCCACTGACGGTTCGAAGGCACGCAGGGGGAAAGGTCCGGAAATGGTAACCGCTCGGGTTCTCGCAGTGGTTCTTTTGGGGTGTGTCGTGTCATGGGGCGACATCACCACCCAGCAAGTGGCGTTTTCGGGTACCCCCGGATTCAGCCAGAATCTCCTCTTCAACCAGTACAATGGCGGCGGGGTCCTGACCGCCATCGAGATCACCATGTTCCTCCAGTCCTCGGGAGGGTCCATCGCTTTCGACAACGACGGCAGCGCCGCCGCCACGGGGTCGGCCACCTTCGGCACCAATGGCGACCTGAGCAGTGGGGACGTGGTGCTGCCGGCGCCGCCGGTCACCACCAGCACGACCAACTCGACCGGGCCCGTCAGCCTCAGCGGCAACGATGGGGATCTCGTAGGCCAGTTCGACGTCGGCGGGCCCGACTACGCCCTCTTCTCGGGAGCTACCGTGAGCGACACGGCGACGGGGTTTGTGTCGGCCGTCGACTTCGCGGCCTACACCGGCGCCGGGACCTACACCGTCACCGCCAATGTGAACGGCTACAATCTCATCGTGGGTCTCGGCGGAGTGGGCTCAACGTTCCTTTCGCCCGACCCCGGTTCCGGCTATGTCGAGATCCGCTACCACGACAATGTACCGGAGCCTTCGGCGGCGCTGTTGGCTCTTCTTGGTCTCTCCGGCCTGATGCTCCGTCGGCGGCGGAGCTGAGGGCGGAGCGTCGCGGCACTGGGTGAACTGTTCTCCCTCGCACCATCGGCCGTCGCCTGGAATCTCCTTCCGGCGACGGCCGGTTCCGTTTTCACCCGGCGGCAAGGCTCCGAGCATCAGACGTTTTGACACGTCTGCTCGGAACAGCGGTGGGACCGGAAGATGAGAGTGATGTCGGGTAGGCGCCGCGAGCCGAGCGGCAGGGGGTCCCAAGGTGGCGCCGCGAGCCGAGCGGCACGGCTCTCGTTCGGTTTGCGGGATCTACTTTGCGTCGCCCTATAGGTTTGTTTTACCTTCCGCCGGGTAAGGTGTGCCGAGCATCCAGGAGGAACCTCCATGATCACTCCGAACAGCCCGGTCTTCCAGGTGGGCAACGCCAAGGTCGACATCACGCCGCCCCTCGGGGTTTCGCTGGCCGGTTACTTTCATGATCGTGTAGCGGTGCGCGTACGGGATCCCCTGCATGCCCGGGCCCTCGTGATCGGCCGGGGTGAGGACCGCGTCGCGCTGCTGGCCTGCGACCTCTGCACCGTCACCCGCGAGATCGTCCAACCCGCCAAGGAACGGATCCGGGCCGCGACGGGAATCCCCCCCGAACGCGTCCTGGTCACCGCCAGCCACACCCATACCGGACCGGAGATCCGCCACAACCCCGATGTGCCACGCTTCGACGAGTACGTGAACCGCCTCCCGGTACTCCTCGCCGAGGCCGTCCTCCGGGCCGCCGAGGCAACCGTCGATGCCACCCTGCATCTGGGCGCCGCCGACGCGGAAGGGCTCTCCTTCAACCGCCTCTTCCGCCTGCGGAATGGCTCCGAGAAATTCGGCCGCACCGACCCCGCCGATCCGGACGTCGCCGGCTCGGCGGGCCCCGTGGACCCAAGGCTCCAGGCCCTGGTTGCCCGGGACGCCGAAGGATGCGTCCAGGCAGTGGTCGCCAACTTCGCGCTGCATGCCGATGTGATCGGGGGCGGCAAGGCGGATTTCCTCTCCGCGGACTGGCCGGGGGAATTGTGCCGCGCCGTGGAATCGGTCTACGGGGACGGGACCTGCTGCCTCTTCCTCCAGGGAACGGCCGGGGACATCAACCAGCACGCCTATGCCCCTGGCTGGATGCCCGGTTCGGGTCCCCTGAAAGCCATGCAGATCGGGCGGGCGCTGGCGGGGGCAACCATGCTGGCGCTGGAGCGGGCCCAGCCCATGGGCAGTGACCGCGTGGCCGGCGTGATCACGCCCCTCGAAATCCCCTACTGTTCGAGGACGCCCGAGCACATCGCCGAAGTCGAGCGCCTCAGGCAGCTCCCCAAGCGCAGCTACTTCGAGGATGCCTGGATCCGCCGCGTCGAGAGCTGGCCCCATGACGGCGACGTGTGCCGTGTGCCCGTGCAGGCCCTGCGTGTAGGCGATGCCGCCTTCGTGGGCTTCCCGGCCGAGGTCTTCGTCCGCTGGGGACTCGAACTCAAGCAGTACGCGCCGGCCGGCTGCACCTTCCCGGTGGAACTGGCCAACGAACGGGTGTCCACCTACGTCCCGACCACGGATCAGGCCGAACGCGGCGCCTACGGCGCGGTCCCCTTCCTGTCCCGATGGCTGGTCCCGGATGCCGGACGCCGCATGGTCGAACAGGCACTCCGGGACCTGTACCAACTGTGGGAGTGAAGGATCTCCGCCATCTCTTGCCGTCGGAGCGCGGAACCGCAAGGTCAGGGTGATTCCAAGTACGCGCCACGAGCCGAGTGGCGCGGGGTCCCAAGGTGGCGCCACGAGCCGAGTGGCGCGGGGTCCCAAGGTGGCGCCACGAGCCGAGTG
>JAFGRS010000908.1 GCA_016935045.1 Lentisphaeria bacterium
CCGGGGGGGGGATGCCCGCGGCGGGGTGTTTTCCGGCCATACCCACCCCTCGTGGCCGGAAAACGGGTGCGCGGCGGCCGGCATGGCTCTGCCTCAGACTCAGCACACCTTACTCGGCGGAAGGCAAAGTGGACCCATCGGACGACGCGAAGCAGGTCTCGCGACCCGAGCGGGACTTGGCGCCAATCGGCTCGTGGTGCCTACCTGGTGTCACCCTCGTGTTTCGGTTGCGCCGGTGTTCTGAGCAGACGTGCAAGGACGTCTGCCATGGCCACAGGATTTGGCTGGATTGCCGGAAAGTGGCACGGGCATGCTGCCTGTGCAGACCCCGGAGCGCAAGCTGGAAGCATGCGCCACCCTCTGATCCAACCGATTTCTGTGGCCATAGGACGTCTCGGACTGCCGGGCAGGCGCAGGGGCCGGCCGGGAGGCGTCAATCGAGGAAGTCCGGGTGGCGATTCCCGTCGCGGTCGGCGCTGCCCTCCTGGAGGTCGGGGACGCCGTCGCCGTCGCCGTCCAGTCGCCCCAGGTGCAGGTGGAGGTACGGCTGCAGGGCCGCGTCGGCGGTTCCCGCGGCGTAGGCGATCCAGAGCCGCAGTTCGGTGGCATCGAAGACCGCGTTGACGACGTTACTGCCGCGGATAGGGATGCGGTTGCAGAGTTCGATCATGGCCGCCGCATCGAGCCTGCCCCGATGGGCTTCGAGGTACGGGAATGCTCCGCGGCCCTCGTCCTGGTAGACGATGCCGGGCAGGACCCGGGGGGCCAGTTCGTCGGTGGGGTCGGCGTCGGTCCAGACGCGGATCCGTTCTGCGGGGGTCAGGGGCGCGTGGGCCCGGACCTTGACGGCGCGTTTCTCCTGCCGGCCGTCGCCGAAGACGAAGTGGTAGCGCTTGGTGAGGGGGGTGCGTCGGAATGCACCGAGGGCCTGGTCCAGGGAGCGTGCATCGTAGAGGAGGGTACGGAACCAGGCGGTGAAATGGGGAGCGTGCAGGTCGTAGGGCATCTCCCGGGCCGGGGAGTCCCCCATTTCGGCCAGGACGATGCCGGCGGCGTTCATGCCGCAGTGTGCGCCGGCGAACCCGGCGAACCCGGGAACCACGTGGGGGACTCCTTCGGCCGGCAGGTAGAGCACGATGGCCGCGAAACGGTGCGCCCCGATGGCCATGTCCCAGTCGAGGTTCCGGGTTTGGTAGAGATGGCCGTCGGCGGTGGCGTCGCCCCAGGCCGCCACGCTGCTGCACGAGTAGGGAAGCAGCAGGGGAGAGGCGTGGGCCTGCTGCAGGATGGGCAGGGGGATGCCGGCGCCAGCCGCGATCCCGAGGAGTTCCTGTTCGAGGCGGTCATCCGTGAAGGGCGCCATGCTGGACCAGGCCGCCGCCAGCGGCTCCGCGCTGCCGCCGAACTCCTTCGCGACGTGATCGACCGCGGCTGGGATAAAGGCCCGGATCTCGGCCTGCAGCAGGCGTCCGAGGTGCCAACCCATCTGGTACGGGGTGCCCCCGACGACCACGAGGGGGATCGTGACCTGCCCATTCCGCAGGGCGGCACGGTAGCCGGCGCCGCCGGGACTGCCTTCGCCCATGGAACGGACGAGCGCGGCAGCTTCGACAGGGGGCGCCGGGGACCCGGCAACCGCCCCGCGGCAGAGCAGTGTGGACAAGGCACAGGCAAGGCCCGCCACGGCCGTCCTTCGGAACCGCGTCGCGGCATGCACGGGCTCACACCCCCTTAACCTCTAACGTCTCGGAAATACTACATATCTCGTTGCACTGCAAGGATCATGGACCATGGTCCCCAGTTGCGCGTAGCGCTACGTTCCTATTTGTGAACCGCGAAACACACGCAGGGACGCGAAGGGAAGCATCCGTTGGCAAGAGGTCCTCCAGCACGAGGTTTCCCGCACCCGCGTCTCCGGGTCATTCCCGCACTCGCCAGCGGGTGCCCATCAGGCACGTTTTCTCGCCGGGTTGATGGATCTGGTAGTAGATGGTCAGGATCGACCCATCGGCAAGCTCGGTGGAGGCGGGATAGCCCAGGTCCCCGTTCATGGCCGCGGCCAGCCTGATCTCGCGATCCACGTCCCAGGTTGCGCCCCCGTCACGGCTGATGCAGGCGTACTCGCCACAGGCTCCGTGGCGGCGGCCATAGACGCTGACCAGCCAGCCGTTGCGCAGGCGGATCAGGTGCGGCGGATAGCCCAGCAGGGGCACCTTGTGCAGCACGGTCCAGGTGCGCCCGCCGTCGCTGCTTTCGGTCTGGCGCAGGAAGCTCTGCGTATTGTCGTATCCGGGTTTGCCGGGGACCGCGTGGTGGTAGCGGAATTGGGCCACGAGGGTCCCTTCGGCGGTCTCCACCACATGCGGTTCGTGGAACTGGGTGATGGGGTCCTCGGGGGCGGTCGTAATCGAGGCGATCTGCTGCCAGGAGCGCCCGTCATCCCGCGACTCCTCGACGGTCAGTTCGGTGTCCCGGTGCGGGAGCCGGCGCCCGACGTACAGCAGGCGGCCATCGGCAAGCTCGATCGGGCCGTGCGGCGTGGAGCCCTTCGTCCTGACCGGATCATCCCACGTCTTCCCGCCGTCCTCCGAGCGCCGGGTCCAGTGGCCGAGGTACCGCTCGCGAATCTCCGGCGTCAGCTTCTCGGCGTGGCGGTACCACTGGTCCCAGACCTCGCCCTTTCCCCGGCGCGACCGGGCCGTGCCCTCGAACGCCAGGGACGTGAACCAGGCCACCACGAGCGTTCCCGCGCCAGTCTCGATGATGCCCGCATCCCGGTCGTCCAGGGGCGTGTTGCAGATGTTGACGGGCTCAGTCCAGGTCTCACCCTCGTCGCTGCTGCGTACGAGCTGCACCTTGCCCCAGGGGCAGACGTGTTCGTCCCGGTCGCCGGAAAACACAGCCAGGAGTTCGCCGCTGCGGGTTCGACAGACCGTTGGCCAGCCGATGTAGCGTCCGGGCTGTTTGCAGATCACCCGCGTAGACAGGATGGTGGCGGCCGCCTGTTCTGTGGGTACTTCGTGTGCCATCCTCATTCTCCATGGCTGCGCCAATTCGGTTGGCTGCCCCGTCACCCGGAATTCCTCGAACTCGACCTTGCCCTGACTGGTATAGAGGCCCACACGCCCCGCGGCAAGGCTGTCATCCCTGACGGTCAGCAGCAACGTCTCGTCAAGATAGACCCGGATTTCGTCGTTGGCGATGTCGGTCCGGGCCAGGTACCAACACCCGCTGTCGATGGGAACTCCCCGCAGGCGCCCCACCTCGTGGCGATCCTCGCCCAGGCCGTCGCGGGTGACGATCATCTGGTCGTTGCGGCTGTCGTAGTGGATCAGGTACGCGTTCTGTGAGTCCGTGGAACGCAGGATAAGCCCCGCGGCCTGGACGCCGGAACCTGCGTCGTGGATCCGGAAGCGGACCTGGAGGGAAACGTCGGCAAAGACGGCGTGGCGGTAGAATGCCCGTGGCATCCCGTCGGCGGCTGCCTGGGTCAGCCTGCCGTCCCGAAGGTCCCAGGCAGTGCCGGTGAACTCCCAGTCGTCCGCCGAACGGAGGAGGGTCGGGGTGGCTTCTCCGGCGGGTTGGGCCATCGGGGCTCCGCCGAGAAGGAACACCGCGCCTGCCGCGGCCATGAGTCCGTGCCGAACCTGATTCATGGCTGTCTCCATCCCCGGGCCAGGACGCGGGCGGCGATCTCCGCATTCTCGCGCAGTTGGTCCTTGTCGCGCTGGAAGAAGCCGACGGTGGCGAGGTCCGTGGGTTTGATCCCGGCGAAGGTCTCCCGAAAGGCGGCTTCGATGATCCCCGGGATCTCCTCCGGCTGTTTCCCGTAGAACATCTGCCCTCCGGCCAGGACCTTGAACGCGATGCAG
>JAFGRS010000165.1 GCA_016935045.1 Lentisphaeria bacterium
CCCAGCCTTGGCGCAGGTGCTCTGGTTGCCGAGGGACGACCGGCGATGGCGATGGGATCAGTGGCTTTCCTTCGCCACCCGCTGGCGCCGGAAGAGGGCGCAGTTCCAGAGCAGGGAGCAGAGGGAAACAGAGTTTTCGATGTCCGGTGCCGGGATAGCCTCGAGGAGGTCGTTCAACGGGCCGGCCACTTCGGCCGTCGCGGTTTGACCCTCTGCCAGGAGGACCACGGTGATGGCCTCGACCGGGTTGCGCACCGTCCGCACCAGTTCCGGGGAGTCCTTCGCGGTCAGGTTCGGCAGTCCCTGGCGGTAGTCGTCCAGGAAGGGCCGGCAGCACTCCGCGCACTCGGTCAGTCCGGCCAGGTAGACCGTGCGCACCTCGTGCCGTTCTTCGAGCCGACGCAGCATGTCGAGACTCATGGCGGTCTGGATCAGGACCCAGGGCTCGATTCGGCCGTAGCCCCGGCAGGCCGCCATCCGCTCTGTGCGCATCGTCTCGTAGAGTTCGAACCAATACTCATTGCCCGTCACGTCGTAGGCGCCGAGGAGAAAGGCGAGCAGCCTCTCCGCACGGGTGGGCTGGATCCGGTTGAGGTGGCCAAAGGTGGTGACTCCCGAACGGTCCTCACGCAGGATCGCGAAACCATCCCGTTCGAGGCGCTTCAAGACGTCCTCGAACAGGCGCCGGATGGCGACCCGCTCCCGGGCCGAGGGAAGGACACTGCGGGAATAGCGCCAGAGCCCGTACAGGAGCCCCGTGACCTGGTCCACCGACGGATCGCCCAGGAAGCCGCCCCCCTCGGGTTCCACGCCTCGGGCCACGAATCCAGGTTCCCCCGCTGCGGCATTCGCGAACAGGCCCGCCGCGATCTGACGGGCCCGTTGGGCGTTCCGCGGGGAGGGATCGAGGGCAGCGCTCTCGACCAGGGCCGCCAACAGGATGCCGCCGTAGAGAGAGGTATCCTCCAGCCTCCCGCTACGCCCGCCCGAGTTGCGGGTACGCACATTGCCCGTGCGCTGGTCGACGAAGCGTTGCCAGAGGGTATCCTCGAGGCGTCGTGCGGCCCGCATGACGTCCGGCGCTTCCGCGCCCACACTGACCGTGGCTGCTCCCAGACCCACGCACAACCAGCGATGCTGTTGCGGCATTTCTCTCCTCCGGGGAGTTGTTACGGTGGCTGGCCCGGCGTCGGCCGCCGGCGCAGGCGTCGCCGGCGCTGGTCTTCGTACAGCGACTGGGGTCTCAGGTCCGCGGCGCGGTCGATGCCTTCCCGGAAGTCCTCGGGTTCCGTGGCCTCCGCCGGGCGAGAGCCCAAGGCAGTCTCGACACGGACTCCGCTCGTGCCGATCACGTACCCGTGTCCGGTCTGCCAGGAGCGCAGGCGCCCCCTGCCGGTGGTGTTCCAGAAGATGCTCTGGGTGACGGTGGCCCCGGCCCCCGAACTCCAGTCGTGGCGATTGCCCGCGAACCAGCCGTCGTCCAGGACACAGGAATCCACGAGGCAGGCCATGGCGAGGGAATGGTGGTATTCGCAGAGTCCTTCGTAGCCGATGGGGTCGAGAAGAAAGGCATAGCCGCGTCCGTCCCGGCTGGAACAGCGCAGCCAGACCAGCCCCGAAGAACCGAAATCCCAGTTCTGGATGAAGTTGTGGCGCCCCGCCACGGCCGTGCAGTCGCGGGTGAGGACCTCGTTCGAGCGCATGACGTGGTACAGATATCCCGCCCCGCCGCCCCCTCGGTTCTGCGCCCGCTCGAGGCGGCATTCGGCCACGGTGACCCGCTTCGAGTCGGCGATCAGGATGCCCCCCGATTGCAGATGGTACCCCTTCGCCTCGGGAAGCGGACTCGCGAAGGATGCCACCTCCCGGACCCAGCAGTCCGCCGCATTCTGGAACCCGATGGCATGGGCCCCCGCACGGCGCCATGCGGCGCCCCACTCGACCGCGTTGGCGATCCCCAGGGACTCGATGCCGCACTCCCGGATGGCCCCCGTCATGACCCGGATCGAGGCGGAGTCCCTGCGCTTGGCCGCATAGCGGAGGGGAACATCCACGGTGACGCGGCACCCCTGCGGCTCCCGGTCGAGGCGCGTCACGGTGCGGAGGAAGAAGGGGCGCCAGGTGCCGTTGAAGGCCTTCCAGGTCCCGGTCATTCCATGTTCGGCGACGAACTCGAGCGTGATCGTCCAGCCCACCGCGACGTCGTCACCGACGGCCAGTCCGGAAGGGTCCGTGACGAGGAGCGACGTGGCGCGGTTCTCCGCGTCCGCGGCCAAAGGGATGTCCTTCCCCCACTGCCGTTCGCCTCGCACCTGGAGGTGGTTGCGCCAGCCTCTGTCGGGCACCGAGGTGAAGAACAGGCGGGTTGCCGTCGGCCCTTCCCCCCGCAGGACTGTCCCGGGATTCCGGACCACCAGGGGGCCGTCACAGCGATAGAGGCCGGCCGGCAGAAGCACCACCCCTCCCTGCGCACCGACGGCATCGATGGCAGCCTGAATCGCCCCGTGCGCGTCCTCTTCTCCGGTCCTGTCCGCGCGGAAATCCCCGACCACGTCGAGGCGGGGGCGTTCCATCCGCAACGGGGGTTCCTCGCCGCCCCGGTAGCCCGAATAGGAGACATCGTGCAGGAACCGGCCCTGCGCATCCGTGGTGCCGGGCTCCCAGTCTTCCGGGTACAGCGTGCTGCGCCAGGGCTCCTGAGCACCCAGTGCCACCGACAGCAGACCGACGGCAGCCAGACTCAGCGTCCGCATCGAGCCAAGCCCTCCAAACCACACGGATCGTTCCACCGTTGGGATGGAACGCCCGAACCAACCAACCTCCGACGCCCTTGCCCGGCATCTCAACCGGCGGAACATGGGATGAACCCGGATCGGTTCGTGGAGTCGGCCGCCTGCCTGTCGCCGAGCGACGGCAGACAGGTCCTCAGCCGCCACAGAGGTGCACCGGGTACGGCGGAGACCTGTCTGCGTGTACCGCACAGGCAGACCGCCGACTCCATCCCGCCGCATCGGCACTGGGTTCATCCGTTTTCTGCCCGATCCAGGTGTCTGCACCTACGCCAGTATAGCGCCTCGCAGATGCCCGGCGACCCGCGCTCCGCACCGCCGGTTCGCCGCCGCCGGAGTCCTTGCGGCAGTGGGGCGACGATCCGAGGCAAGGGCGCCGGGGTGCGCGTACCCATCGTTCAAGAATGGTCTGTATACCCGAATCCGTGCCCGCGAGGCCGCGGGCGGTTCAGCCAGGTCACTACCCGTCTCATACGGGTCACCACCGTCCCGTGCAGGGCCTGGCGGCCTGCCGGCCCCCCCAATGCGTTCCCGGAAACAGCCCTGGGATGTTGTCCTTCAGGCCTTGGGCGTGTATCGTCAGCGGCAAGAGAGACCGGCGGCAGGCGTCTCGAACGCGCGTGTTCCGAGCCTTGCCGGCGGCACAGCGAGAAGGACAGGCAGGCACATGATGTACTCGGGCTTGGGGCGGCGTGGAACGGGTGCCCTGCTGACGTTGGTGTTGACTCTGGGGCCGTTCACCGCGGGAGCGGCGCACGCTGGGGGGGGCAAGGCGCATGGTGACGTCGCCGCGAGCCCTGCCGGGGC
The DNA here is from genome assembly GCA_016935045.1 of Lentisphaeria bacterium. GTDB lineage: Bacteria > Verrucomicrobiota > Lentisphaeria > Oligosphaerales > JAFGRS01 > JAFGRS01. The sequence continues at coordinate 3,597 of JAFGRS010000165.1, forward strand.
GACGGGCAAGGTGTCCCCCGGGGTCCCGTATGTGAAGAAAGTCAAGGTTGCCGGAGTGGAAGGGTTGCTGGTGTCCCTCACCGTGACGGCCGCCCCCTCGGCCACCCACTACGCGGCCATGGATGGCGCCTGGGACGCGGCACAGGCCGTATGGCACGGGATCTCGGACGCCTCAGCCGCAGGCAGAGACCAGCAGTTTGCGGCGGTCTGTCCGCTCGCCCCGAGCGTTGGCAGGCATGAGGTCGCCGTCGCCGTGCTGGACAGCAGCCTCGGCACGGTCTCCGCCCCCCGGACGGTCAAGGTATCCCTGGCGGGCCCCTTCGTGAAGTCCGTCAAACTGCAGGAACTGGCGGGGCTCGAGGCGACCTTCGCCATCACCGCCTCGGCGTCCGCCACCCACGTTGCCCTGATGGAGGGGCACTGGGACGAGGCCGGCGCGGCATGGGTACCCATCCATGCCAAGGGAGGGCAGCCGGTCATCACCTTTGCCGGCGGATTGACGCTGCCCCCCGTCGTCGGCGCCCGGACGGTATTCGTCGCGGTCCGGGACGAGGTCCTCGGCCTGACGTCCCTGCCCAAGTCCTGCACGGTCAAGCTGTCCGGGCCGAAACTCAAGAAGATCGACCCCTCGAACGGGCAGTTCGTAGGGCACACGGTGACGATCGACGGGCAGGGCTTCGGAGCCATGGGGGGAACGGGCGCCTGCGGGGTGACCTTCGCGGGGGTCCCGGCGATCGAGATCACGGAGTGGTCGGACGGCCGGATCACCTGCGTGGTCCCGGACGATGCCGCAAGCGGCGAGGTCTGCGTGATGACGGAATCCGGCCTGGCGGCGTGCAAGCCCTACGTGGTGTATGCGTCTCCCGCCGGCCTGTGGGACATCGTGTTCACGGGTTCCGGCGAGCAGTTCCTGCTGCAGTTGCCGGTGTTCCGGGAGGGGGAGACCTACTACGCCCTCCTGGATGGCTGCCAATTCTGCGTCTTGGGGGCCTCCTCGGGGGTGCTGCGCGGCACGATGTACGAGTTTACCGACGACCGTGACTGGGTTGCCGGCGGCGGCGGCGACGTGTACGTCGAGGATACCTTCTCCCTGAATCTCGCTTTCGATGCCGACACCACGGCCCGTTTCACCGGCAGCGCCAAGGGCGATGGATCCTATGCCCTGGAGGGCGTCCGCAACAGCGCCGAGGCCCTGCCGGACTCCTGGCCGCGGTCCCAGGTCGCCCTCGAATATGGATTCTGGAACCACGACACGACCGCGAACACCTCGAGCGTGGAGTGCCTGGTGATCATGCGCGCTGCGACGGCAGGAATGGTGGGGCTCGTGGACAACGGGGCAAAGGTCATCCACGCCTTCAGCCTGGAGCACCCCGTGGGGCTTCCCGCCGATCTACCCTTGACCGTGTGGTACGCCGACTACTGGCTGGACGTCGGCCTGCGGCCCGGTGACGCGGGCTGCAGCGTGACCTTTGCCGATGGTCCCACGCTCTTCCAGACCCTCCCCGTCCCCGTCACCCCGGCTCCGGAAGCCTTCCTCCGAAACCCCCTCCCCGACGCCGCGGTCGCCCCCGGCCAGGACCTGACCGTCCGCTATGAGACGTCCGGCGCCGGGCTGCTCCCGGGGCCTTACCTGGTCGGACTCGAGATCGCGGAGGTGCAGGGCTACGACTGGGAGGACGTCCTCGAATACCCCGAGGGCGGACGAGGCTTCGTCGACGGAGTGCTGGAATTCGTCATCCCGGGCCGGACCCTCCAAGCGGACACGGACTACGGCATCGATATCGATATCACCCCCCTCTACGAGGGCCTCAACCGCGTGCACCAGTGCTTCGAATTCCGGGCCCACTTCCGCACCCTGGACGAGTGATGCGCGGGGGTTCCGAACTCCCGGGGTCCGCAACCGACGGAGGCATGACGGCCATGAACAGGCGCAGGACATGGGTCCACGGCGTTGGGCTTGGCATTCTGCTGCTTTCGGGGGGGCTGTCGGCTGCCGAGGGGCGCTTCGCGGACCGTTGGGTCTACGTCAGCCGCAATCTCACCCGCGACGAGCACGTGGCGGACATCGAGCGCATCGCGGCGACGGCCCAGGCAGCCGGGCTGAACGGCATGGTGCTGGCCGGCGGCCTCGAGACCGTGGGGGAATGGGAGGCCAGCCGCAGGCAGCGCCTCGAGAGGGTCAAGGAGATCGCGACGCAACACGGACTGCCGCTCATCCCCATGCTCTGGTCCGTGGGCTACGGCAGCGGCCTGCGGCGCAACCCCGACCTGGCGGTGGGGCTGCCCTGCCGCGACGTGCCCTTCCTGGCCCGGGAGGGTGTGCTGCGGTATGCCGACGACCTTGGGAACCGGGTGCGCAACGGCGGATTCGAGGACTTCACCGACGGCCGCTTCAGCGCGTACCGCTTTCATGACCGTCCGGGGGAGGTCTCCTTCGTCGATACGCAGGCATTTCACTCGGGCGCCGCCTCGATCCGCTTCGAGAACTTCGGCGCCTTCGAGCATGGGCATGCCCGGTTCCTGCAGGAGGTGCCGGTGACCCCATACCGGCAGTACCGCGTGAGCTGCTGGGTGCGGACGCAGGACCTGCAGCCGCCGGATGCCTTCCGAATCCAGGTGTATGGTCCTCACGGCTGTATCGCTCCCGTGGTGCTCTCCCTCGAACCGACCGCCGATTGGCGTCAGGTTGCGCTCCTTTTCAACAGTAAGGAGCTGAGTGAAATCCGACTCTACGGGGGTCTGTGGGGCGGACGCTCCGGCCGCATCTGGTTCGATGACCTGGAGGTGACCCCGGTGGCCCTGGTCAACGTGCTGCGGCGCCCGGGTACCCCGGTGCGGGTACGCAGCGCGGACGGGTCCGTGGTCTACGAGGAGGGTCGCGACGCAGGGGTCCTCGCGGACGACCGCCGGGATCTGCGCCGTCCCCGGGCCGATTCGCCCACCATCGCGATCCCCCCGGGCAGCCGTATCCGGGAGGGGGAGACGGTTCTCGTCGATTACTACCACGGCATGGCCATCAATAAGGGGCAGGTGACGGTCTGCATGTCCGAGCCGGAACTGTACGAGTACTGGCGCCAGTCGGCGGCGGCCGTCCAGGAAGCCCTGGCCCCGGCCTGCTGGTTCCTGAGCATGGACGAGATCCGTGGCGGGGGCGCCTGCGCGGCCTGCAAAGCCCGGAACCTGAGCATGGGGGAGATCCTGGCCGACTGCATCCGCAGACAGGTCGAGATCATCCGTGGGGTCCGCCCCGACGCGCGCATCGTCATCTGGTCCGACATGCTCGACCCCAACCACAACGCGCACGACCACTATTACCTCGCCGAAAGCACCTTCGAGGAATCCTGGGAGGGGATTCCCAGGGACCTTGTCATCGCCTGCTGGTACTACAGGATCCGCGACAAGAGCCTGGCCTTCTTCGGAGACCTGGGATTCCCCACCCTCGCGGCAGCCTACTACGACGGCGACGACATGGAGAACATCCAGGGCTGGATCGAGGCCATCCGCCATGCCCCCGCCAACCGCGGGATCCTCTACACCACCTGGCAGAACAAGTACGATCTCCTCGCGCCCTTCGGCCAGGCAGTCCAGGACGCGGCCCGTAAGGCGGGATTCCCACGGGCGCCTCGCACCGGACCGTGACAGCGGGAGCATCTCCGGCGACCGACGCTGGGAGCCGCCAGGTTGGTGAGGCCCAGCCGCGCACCTCGGGCGGCACCTCGCGTGGTTCTGGAACACGGAGCAGGCGGCGGGGCCCTTGCATGGTCACCGGAGCCTCCTTCGCGAGGCCCGGGCTGCCGGGCCGCCGGTGCACTGCTGAGGCATGCGTCCTGGGGGAGAGCGCTTGCAGACGGCACGCCGGAGGGCACCTTACCGGCGGCGGAAAGCACATTCCGGTGTGCCGCGGTCGGCATGTCGGGAAGAAGGAGAATTGCGACCGTGTACGCACTGACTCCTCTGAAGGTCTTCGTTCTGGACCGTGTGTTCGGAGACCCGGCATGCGTGCGGCGGCTCGAACGCATGCTGGGCGCCATGGGACTCGGCGTCGGAGACACGGCTGTCATCACTCCGGCGAACCTCGGAGAGGTGGTCGGCGAACTGCTCTCTCTCTGGCCCCCGGCGCAGGTCCCCGAGGGCAGCGTGCGCACCTTCCTGCGTCCCCTCGTGTTCACGACGCTGGACCTGAGCTACCGTCGGCCGGATCTCCGGCCCCTGCTGGCGACCTGCCCCGCGGGGACGACCGTCGATGTTCTGCGCCACATCCACGGGCACATGGGGACCGCCATTGACCAACACCCCCACCAGCGGGACCGGGACGACGACTGCGTCTGCTGGCCCACCTACAACTTCGGCACGGTGGTGGGCTGCTCACACGGCTGCCTCTACTGCGGCAACGGGCGCAGTGGCAGGTTTCTGAGCATTGCCCTGAATCTCGAGGAGTACATCGAGAGGGTGGTGGGCCCGGTCATCGAGCGCAATCCGTGGAACCGCGTCTTCCGGATGATCCTGCACGGTGCGGACCTGATCACGCTGGAACCCGAGTATGGCCTCTTCGAACTCTTCGCGGCCAAGCTGGCCGGGTACGAAGACCGCTATGGGCACTTCCATACCGGCAGCGCCAACGTGGACTGGCTTGCGGAGCTGCCGCACCGGGATCGGCTGGTGGGGGTGTGGAGCCTCCCCTGCGAGACGGTGGCGCGGGAGATGGAGCCGGGTTCCGGGTCCCCCCTCGAACGCATCAAAGCGGGGCGCACGTGCAACGAGATGGGTATCCCGGTACGCTACAAGCTCAAGCCCGTCATCCCCGTGCGCAACTGGCGCCAGGAATATGCCACACTGCTCGAACAGGTCCTGACCCTGAGCCGCCCCGAGTCCGTCGGCTTCTGCCTCTACATCTGGAACAGCTTCGAATCCATGTCCCGGACCTTGCCCATGGAACTGCTGGATCCCGAGTGCGTCGAGGCCGCCCGGGCGGCCGCTGCCACCATCCGGGACCGGCGTGTGGGTCCCTTCCCGCACGAAACGCGCAAGACGATCTACCAACACCTCATCCGCGAGTGCCGGCGCTGGGACCGGGACGTCAAGCTGTACATCAGCACCGAGACGCGGGAGATGTGGGACGAACTCAAGGACGAGTTGGGGCAGGACCCGGAATCGTACGTCTGCGGCTGCAGCTCGGTGGCGGTCCCCGGGGGCGGCCTGGCCCTGAACCCGGGGTTGCGCTATTCGACCTATCACCCGACACCGGTGTAGGAAACCGCCGCCTTCCCCGATCGGTCCGATCCATCCGGGACTCTCTCAGGCCTGCTCCGCCGGCTTCGCTGCGCCCCCCTGCAACACCTCCAGTTCCTCCAGGTCCACGTCGTAGCTCACCTGGAAGGTGGAGGTGATCCGGGTCACTTCCTCGATCGAGGTCAGACCCGCCGCCACCTTCTCCCAGCCGTCCATCCGCAGGGTCCTCATGCCGCGCTCGATGGCCGCCTTGCGCAGCTCGCTGCTCGGCACGTGCGCCCCCACCATGTCCCGGATCTCCTCGTCCAGAAGGAAGAACTCGTAGATGGCGACGCGCCCCCGGTACCCCGTGTGGTTGCACTCCAGGCAGCCCTGCCCATGCCACGCCTTGACGTCCTCCGAGGGAATGCCGTTGTTGTCGGCGATCTCGGCCCGGATGCGGCGCGGGATATACTCATCCTCCGCCTTGCAGTGCTTGCAGATGCGGCGCACCAGGCGCTGGGCCAGGGCGGCGCAGAGGGATGCGGCCACCAGATAGGGCTCGATTCCCATGTTCACAAGCCGGTTGACGGCACCCACGGAGTCGTTGGTATGCAGGGTACTCAGAACCAGGTGTCCGGTGAGGGCGGACTGGATGGCGATCTCGGCGGTCTCGTTGTCGCGGATCTCGCCGACCAGGACGATGTCCGGGTCGTGACGCAGAATACTGCGCAGGGCACTCGCGAAGGTAAGCCCGATCTCGGCATGCATCTGGATCTGGCTGGTACCTTCCAGCTCATACTCCACCGGGTTCTCGACCGTGATGATCTTGCGGTCGGGATTGCTGTCCCGCACCTGTGCCAGGGCGGCGTAGAGGGTGGTCGTCTTGCCGCTGCCGGTGGGTCCGGTGACCAGGATGATGCCGTGGGGGAGATGCACGAGCTGCGTGAGGATGGCGTACTGCCGTTTCCCGAGGCCGAGTTCGGCCATATTCAGGAAGATGCTGCTGCGGGTGAGGATACGCAGGCATATGGTCTCGCCGAAGCGTGTCGGCATGATGGACACGCGGAGGTCGCAGAATTCGCCACCGACGTTGATGCGGATGCGCCCGTCATGGGGCAGGCGTTTCTCGGCGATGTTGAGTCTGGCCATGATCTTGCAGCGCGAGACGATGGCTTCGTGCAGTTCCACCATGCCCGGAGGGGTGGGGACATCGCGCAGCATGCCGTCGATGCGGTAGCGGAGGCGCACGACATCCCGGAACGGCTCGATATGGATATCCGTCGACTGTACCTTGACGGCTTCGAGAATGATCTCGTTGACGAGCTGGATGATGGACGCCTCGTCGGCGTCGTGCGCGGTGTCCAGGGCCTCGATCGCCTTGTCGTCGAAGGTGCCTTCGGCGACCTGCAGCTTCTGGGCCTTCTTGTCCTGCCGCAGCTGGATCACCTTCTCGGCGCCGAGCCCGTAGATGCGCTTGAGGGTATTGCTGACTTCGAGGGGCGTGGCCAGCACGGGATCGAGCCGGAGGCCCAGGAGGAGGCGCAGGTTCTCCCGGTCCCGGATCGTGGGGGGAGCAGCGAAGGCGGCCTTGAGGGTGCCGCGCTGGAGTTCGAGGGGGACGAACTGGTAATGCAGGGCGACCTTGGCGGAGACCTTGCCGGTGGCCTCTTCCTGGATGGTCTCCTTGGCCAGGATGACAAAGGGCAGCCCGTTGCACTGGCTCAACGCCCGGTAGACGACCTCCTGAGACGCGAAGCCGAGGTCGAGAATGGCCTGGTGCGTGGGGCTCTGCGAACGCCGCATGCGGCGCCGCACCTGCTCGGCCTGCTCCTCGGTCAGGCTGCCCTGGGAGACAAGAATGCCGAGAAGGTCGCCACCCCCGTCGCCACTGAAGGCGAAGACGGTCTTGTCATTGCTCATTCGAGGAAGATCTTCTGCTGGGTCCCGAGTTCGAGGGTTCTCTGGCTGCCGTCGGGCCCGGTCACGGTCAGGCTCCCCGGGGCGACCTTGTCGATGGTGATGCCGGCGAAGCTCCTGCCCTCTTCCAGCACCAGGAAGCTGGTCTTCTTCGTTTCCGAGTCGTTGCTGGACAGAAAGGCGAGTCTGCGTCCTTCCTCCACCTCGCCGCTGCTGTAGATGCCGCGGTAGAGCAGGCTGACGAAGTGCTTGGGTTTGGGCGGCGGCTCGGGCTTCGGGGGCGTGGGTGCCGCGACAGGTGCGGGGGTCGGTGGGGGGACGGGTTTGGCGACGGCGGCGGGCTTGGGGGGTTCCGGCTTGGGGGGTTCCGGCTTGGGCGTCTGGGGCGGCCGCACCCAGGGTTTGCGCTCGCGTTCTTCGGGCTTGGCCCGTTCCGGCACCTTGGCGATGAACGCGAAGGGATTGCTGCCCTTGGCGGCCATTTCGGGAAGGCCGTCAAGGAAGGCGAACGCCGTCTTCTCGTTGAGCAGGGGCGCCAACACCTTCGAGGTCTGTCCGCTCGGGGTGCCCTCCTCTTCGTCACCCAGCAGGCCCATGAGGTACGAGGCCAGGATGCACACCAATGCAACCATGCAGAGCCAGAAGAGTGCCTTTTCCCACTCTCTGGCAATGTGACGCAGGGCTCTTTTCATGGCATCGACTCCCGCGGCGGCGACGCGGCTTCACGCTCCCCTGGGCACTTCCTCAACCTTGCGGATCTTCACCTCCGGCGCGCCTTCCTGGGGCCGGAAGTAGGAGCAGCAGACAACCCTCACCTCAATGTTCTGTACCCGGATCATGCCGTCGCTGCCCGCCCTGCTGCCCCGAAAGGCCGGATTCTCCGTGCGCAATTCGAGGCGGGTGACAGGCAGAAAGTGCTCCTCGGTCTGGAGACTGGACACGAAGCCGATGAAGTCCTGCAGCGTTCCCCGCAGCGTCATGGCCACCGGGAACTCCAGCAGGTACGGCGCCGCATCGTCCTCGTTCAGGACGTAGGCCTGCATGGGCAGCACCCTCAGTTGCGAGGCCAGGATGGCGCGCCCCTCCGGTGTGGGAATGGGATTGGCCCGGTCCTTGGCCAGGACGAGATCGTGCTCGATGGCCAGCTGGACCAGCTCCCGCACCGTCCAGATGTGCAGAAGGAGCTGATAGGTCTCGGCGTCCGTCGTGTCCTGACTGATGCCGAAACTCTTCTCCGAGATGATGACATCGTGGCCGCGGAGCCACTGCTCGATGTCGGTGAAATCGCTCTGGTAGTCCAGCCAGCCGGCCTGGTCGATGAACGTGCCCGCGGTCGTGTAGTTGTCCTCCACGTGGCGCTTGAAGGTCACCGTGGCCCGGTCGATGATGTCGCGGGCCTTCTCCTCCAATCCTCCGGACCCGGACCCGGACCCGGACCCGGAGTCCCCCTGTTTGGTGCCTTTGAGTTTGCGGGTGTTCTCGTTGAGCAGGGCCTGCAGGTTGTCGGCGTTGAGGGTCCAGCCGCTGTCCCTGAGCTTCTTGCGCAGGTCGCCGAGCTGCGCCTGCATGTCATGCACCTGCTGGACCCTGGGCCGAAGCAGGATGGCATACACGGCGATGCCGACGGCCAGGAACAGCAGCATGACCGCGGCCAGGTTCTTGTGTGCGCGTGGCCAGGCCTTCTTCATGGAACGTCACTCGTCCTCGTCATCGAAGGCACTCCGAGTCGGCTGCGGCTGCGGGGCCGGTTTGGGGGTGGGCTTGGGAGCGGCCCTGGCGGGCTTGGTCTCGGCCCGGTAGACATCCACCTCGATGAACGGCAGCCGGAACATGTAGCTGACGTAGGGGCCCAGGATCTTCTCTTCGGCCATGCGCTGCATGTACACCATCCAGGGGCGGAAGATCTCCTCCTCACGGCCGACGCGCTCTGGCTTGGGCAGGAGGTCGGCGCCGCGGAACAGACCGCTGTCGTTGATCTTCGTGCGGATGACCTTGACGGCTTCCAGGGAGTCCCGCCGGGTCCGGGGGGAATGCCCCGCCACGATCATGCTGCTGAGGTGTCCGATCTCCGTTACCAGGGTACCGGCAGTCGGGCCGGACCCCGAATCCGTCGTTTCCAGGGAGGAAATGGCGCCGGGGAAGAACGCTTCCGAGGGAGCGCGTTTGGCTTCGGCGGCGCCGCCCTTGGCGGTTTCGTCGACCGGTTTTCCCTCCTCGTAGCTGAACTGGTCGGCAAGGTAGATGAACCAGTCCTCCTCGCCCCGCGCCGCCGCCAGGGCGTCGATGGTGCGCAGGTAGCGTCCGGCCCGGTTCGCCTTCTCGACAATGGGTACCAGCATCTTCTCGTGGTGGCGGAGCATCTGCTGATTCTCTTCGAGCCGTGGGATCAGCTTCTCGCACATCTCGAGGTTGCGGATCTGGTCGGCAAGGTCCCTCTCCATGGTCTCCAGGCGCTGCCGGTAGCGGAACAGCCCGACGGCCGTCAGCAGCACGAGCACCGCCGCGGCCCCCACCAGATAGCCGAAGCGGCGGCGGCGCTGCTGCACCCAGCGGATGGGGGGGGGGCAGAGGGAGATGGTCACCCGCGCCGCCTCCACCCCCTGCAGCGCGATGCCGAGCGCCGTTGCCAGGCGGGGGTCGGCGGCACCGTCGCGGCCCCGCGGCCCGAAGAGGACGCAATCGCAGCCGAAGTGCCTGCTGAGGCAGGTGGTAAGGCCCTGCATCCTGGCGCTGCCGCCGCAGAGCCAGATGCCGGTGACCATGCGATGGGCGATCTCCTCGCGTTCCGCGGCACGCCAGTGTTCGAGGCTGTTGCGGATCTCGTTCTCGAGTACCCGGGCCGCGGCCATGAGGGGGGCTTCGCGTTTGGCGGGGTCGAGGGCGACCTCGGGCTTCAGCTTCTCGGCGTCCTCCGCGGAGCAGGAGAACTGGTTGGCCAATGCCTCGTCGAAGCGGGTGCCGCCGAACATCAGGCTGCCGGCATAGAGCACTTCGCCCGCGGCGATGACGAGGAGGGTGGAACTGTCCACGCCGATATCGAGAACGAGTTGGGGTTCGCGGTCCGCAACGACCTCGGGGTGGAGGAAAAAGAGGGCATTGGCGGCGGCCATGCCGTTCATGGCCAGGTCGTACAGCCTCAGCCCGGATTCGCTCAGGTTCTCGGCCCGCTCGTCCACCACGGACTGCCGGCAGATCCCGATCAAGACCGGGTTCTTGCGGCCGAACTCCGGGGCCATGACATGGTAGTCCGAACGGAAGGCCTCGTCCGAGAGACCGGCGAGCTGGACGGTCTCGAAGGTGACCATCTCCTGCAGCTCGTCGCCGCTGACAGTGGGGGGGAAATCGCTCAGCTGCGTGGTGGTCAGGAACTGGGGCAGACCGACGCAGAACTCCTCTTCGGCCAAGCCCAGTTCCTTGAGCCAGGCCGCCGCGCCGGCAAACATCTCCTGCTCGTCGAGGATGCCCTCCCTGCGGGCGTCGAAAACCTCCTGCCGGTCGATCTGAACCTTGCCGCCGGCAAGGCTCACCTGCACCAGCTTCACGCTCGACTGGCCGAAGTCCAGCCCGATCGCCTTTTTGCCGCCGAAGAGCGCCATGGTTGACCTGTCACAAGCAATGCCGCGGGGCACGCACCCCGTCACGGACCCGAATCAGTCGCCGCTCTCCACCATCCGGATGAACTGGCCGGACTCGTCGATCACCGTCGCGGTGACGAAGATGATGAGATGCTGGGGTTCGTCCCTGTCGACGGTATGCCGGAACAGGTACCCGATCCAGGGGATGTCGCCGAGGAGGGGGACCTTCTTGACGGTTTGGCTCTGCATGGTCTCGATCATGCCGCCCAACACCACGGTTTCGCCGCTGTTGACCGCCACGGTGGTGCTGACGAAGTTCTCGTTGGTGACGGGCTGACGCACGGTCGCCAGGCCCGCACCGGTGTCCCCCGCCTCCTGCTTGCGGTCATTGTCGTTATCTCCCTCTCCCCCGGTGGTGGTGTACTCGTCCCAGCGCACCAGGTCGGAGATGACGGGTTTGAGCGCCATAACGATGGTCCGGCCATCGTTGCCGACGTTGACCTTGACGTCCAGGGTGACGCCCAGTTCGAGGTCCTCGAAGTCCTCGGGGACCAGTGCCGTCCCGGTCACGGGGGTGCCGCCGGGGTTGGTGATCTCGTAGGTCTCGGTGCTGTAGGACGTCGGGTAGGGCAGCACGTCGCCCTTGCGGATGCGGGCGGTCTGGTTGTTGAGCACCGTGATCCGGGGCGCGCTGAGGGTCTTGGTCGAATCGTTCTGCTCCAGGGCGGAGATGAGCAGTTGGTAGGTGCGATCGGCGATGATGCCGCTGAGGGTGATGCTGCCAAGCCCGTTTTCGGCGCCGGGAGTGAGGGTCCCCAACTGCGTC
>JAFGRS010000166.1 GCA_016935045.1 Lentisphaeria bacterium
GGCCGCCACCTGCCGCTCCTGGCCCGGGAGTGCCGTCCCGGCACGGGGCCGCGACAGCCGCGGTCCGGACGCCTCCTCGCGCTCGGGAAACCCCGCCTCAGAAATCGTAGTCGATGAACCAGGCTTTCTCCTGCCCCGGTCCGACCGTGCCTTCCAGGAAGGGCTCCCAGGAGAAGGTGCGCGGATTCCCCCAGATGGGCAGGTAGGTGGGCCAGTAGCTGAACGTCCCGGCAACCAGTCCCACCTTGGGATGCCTCTGCAGCACGACCAAACCGGCGCCCGTCCCGTGCTCCAGGGCCTGGTAGTGACCCGCCTCCCAAGGCCACCCCAGACGACGGATGAAGCCGTTGTCGGCCATGGCGTACGCCGGGTTGTCCGGCAGGCGGACCGCCGGACTGAAGCGGCACAGTTCGTCGGTCTCGGGCTGCGGGAAGAAGGGATGGGGAAACCAACGCACCGGCAGGGGACGCCGGCCACGGTTGCCGAGGCGCGTCGCCGAGCGGACCGTGCGCCCATGCAGGCTGACCGTGCGCTCGACCTCGAGGGAGGCCTCCCCCAGCGCCTGTACCGTGCCCATGCGGACTTCGGCCGCTCCCGCCTCCACGTCCCAGCGGCAGAACTCGATCACCCGGTTCTCGCGCAGGTCGCAGAGCCCGGTGCCGATGATCAGCGCCGCACCGTCGGCGGCGGCGGGATCGCGCACCGGACCCAGGTTGAAGGCATCCGGGATGCCCTGTCCGTCGAAGGTGTTGAAGCTGTCCGGAAAGGTCGGTCCCGAGAGGAGTTCGCCCCGCTCGGCATCGGTGATCTGGAAGATGTAGCCGCCCGTGCAGTAGCGCGTACCGAAGCGTTCCCGATCGGCGACGGGATCGAGGATGGCGACGGTCAGGGAGGCGTTCTGTAGTAGAATCATGGTGTTGCCCGTATGTGAAGGAGACGAACCGCAGCGGGGGCCCGGACCTCGGGCCGTCCAGGCAATATGGAGCACCAATCCCCCCGCAACCAGCCGAAGACGGACGCCGCCGCCATGCCTCGGCAGAGCCCGGCCGGCCCGGCTGCCCGGTCCTCGGCGAACTCCTCGGAACCTTCGCCCTCCAGGGGACTGGACCGCCCGCGGCCTCGCGGGCACTCCCGCTGAGCCGATTTCCGAGTTCTTGTCTGTTTTCACCGAGGCATTGCGGAAAACGCCGTGGCGAGGCATTGCATTTGTGGACGATTTCGAGTATGATATGGAAAGAATTGGAACAGAGCGGAACGCGATTGTCGGTTCGAGTGGCTTTCATGGTGCGTTTCTGCGGACAGGATCGGTGTGTCATTGACGCCAACGGGCGGTTGCGTCTGCCGCCCCGGCAGGCGGCGGATTTTGCGCAGGTGGGTTCCGCGGTCATGCTGCACGTTCTGCCGGAGGGGGCGTTGGGAGTCTACCCGGCGGCCCTTTGGGAGGATCTGAACGGTGTGGACGAGGCGGCGGTTCGGCGGGCGCTCGGGGACATTGTGACCCGTCGTCTGTTGCGTCGTCTGGGTGCCTGGACCCAGCCGGAGACGCTTTCGAACCAGGGCCGTCTGACGATACCGCATGCCTTCCGGGGCGTACTCGGATTGGTCCCCGGTTCCGAGGCGGTGGTGACGGGGTGTGGGATTGGTCTGGAGATCTGGTCGGCGGCGCATTGGGCGGCCGAGTCCAGTCTCCTGTTCGAGCACGAGGAAGAGCGCAACAGGGTCCTGATGGAAGCGGCTCTGCGGCAGCCGGGGGCCCGCGGCCCGGGTTCGGGGCGCGGCCCGGGCGATACGGAGGGTACGGTATGAGCATTCACCCGGACATCGTGGCCTGGAAGAGGCGTTTCGGGGCCTGTCTGGCGGCTGCTCTCGGGGGGTTGTTGTTGAGTGGCGCCCGGGATGTGACGCACGAGTTGCGCCACCGGGAGGCCCATCTGGCAGCGGTCAGCGCGGAGGTATGCGCCTGGGCCTGCCAGGTGGCGGCGCGGCCCCTCGCCGCCCCCAGTGCCGGGGACCTGGACCAGCGCGCGGTTTTCCTGGTGCAGGCATCGAGCGTGCCTGCTTCCCATGGCCGGCAACGAGCAGGGAGATGAAAGCCTCCGGGACGCGGCGGGACGCGGACGGGATCGGTCTGCACACGCGTCTGACGTGGATGTTGTTCCTGTTTGCGCTGTGGTGCGGCCTGGTCGTACTGCGCCTGGCCCAGTACATGCTGCTGGACCGGGAACGCACCGTGACGGCGATGGCGCGGGACTCGGTGTACGAGGGGGTTGTCGCCGCGGATCGGGGACGGATCCTCGATCGGGAGGGCCGTGTTCTGGCGTGGTCCGAACGGGTCTACGAGGTGTCCTGGCGCATCCCGTCATCGCCGGAGGATGCTCTGCGCGAGTTTGGGGTGTTGCCGGCGGCGGCGCCGGGGCTGGTGCGGTCGTGGGCACCCGAACAGATTCTGGCCCGTTGCGGCCAATGGGTGTGCCTGGGCACGGAATTCGATGCCGTCCAGGTGCTGGCGTTCGAGCCCCTCCGCGGCAGTCTGGCCGAACTCGACGTGCGGGCAACGTTTCGGCGACAACGTGTGGAGAACCCCGAGGTCACGGCCCTGCTGGGACGGGTGGTGTGCACGGCGGACGGCACCGAAGTCGGCGTCAGCGGCCTCGAACTCCTCCATGACGAGATCCTGCGGGGGCAGCCCGGGATCTTCCGGGTCACCCTCGACAAGCACGGAAAGTGGATACCGGAGACATGGACCAAGCTGGCGGATCTGCGGCGGGGATACGATGTCCACCTGCCCCTGCGCAGCGGGACCCCGGCCGGCAGCCCGTAGGACCCTGGTCGGCAACGCCTCACCAGGAGCCGCCGCGCCGCCCATGGACGGATCTCCTGGGCTGTGTCGGCCCCTGGCGTCCGCGTCTGTCCCGCGCGGGCGCCGCCTTTCTCTGCGTCAGTCTGTGGGGGTGTTGGGCGGTCCACAACGCCACTCGGGACAGCCTGTACGGGCACCGTTTGCTTGGGCGTCAGGTCCTGTGGCTGGGCCTCGGCGTGATCGCTTTCCTGCTGGTGTCGGGTGTGCGGGAGCGGTGCTGTCGTCGTCTGTTGCCGTTCATGGCCGGTCTGGCCTATGCGGCATTGGTCCTGGTGTTGCTGTGGGGCGTTCGCATCAACGGCATGCGCGGGTGGTTTGCGTGGCGGGGGTGCTTCCTGCAGCCCAGCGAGCTGGCGAAGCCGGTATTCCTTCTCGGGTTGGCTTGGTTGCTCGAGCGGACGGAGGGGCGCCGGGAGTCGTGGCTGCGGGGTTCGGCGCCGCTGGCGCTGTATCTGGCTGTCTGGGCCCTGCCGATCGTGCTGCAGCCGGATTTCGGGACGTTGCTGGTGTACGTCTTCACGTTCTTCGCTCTTGCCTGGGCCTTCGGGCAACCCCTGCGGCACGTCTGCGCCCTCGGGGCCGCCGCGGCGGTGACGGCGTTCGTGGCGGTGGCGCGGCATCCCTACATCTCCCGCCGCTTCCAGGCCTTTGTCGATCCCGCCGCGTGCCCGCGCGACGCGGGATGGCATCTCATCCAGTTCCGTCGGACCCTGGCATCGGGGGGAGCCTTCGGCAGATCCTGGGAAAGCGGTCTGTGGGCGCCCAACTACCTTCCCTATGGCTATAGCGACTCGGTCTTTGCCAGCACCGCCGAGAAGGTCGGTTTCTTCGGCATCCTGCCGCTGATCCTGCTGATTTTCGGGCTGATGGCCTATGGGCATGCGCATGCCTGCCGCACCCGGAGCCGTTTTCGGGCAGCCGTGGTGTTCGGGGTCTGCTGTATGATCGCGGCACAGGCCCTCATCCACCTCAGCGTCAATCTCGGCCTGATGCCGCCCACGGGCATCACGCTGCCCCTGGTCAGCTACGGCGGCAGTTCCCTGCTCGCGTCCCTTGTCGCCTTCGGCCTCGCGGAGGCCATGATCGCGGAAGAGGAAAGGCAGACTTGCCACGGAGTGGGGCGCATGTCAGCTCCGTAGGTCCCTCTCCCCAGACCCGTACGAGGCGCAATGCGCTACCCTCGTAGAAGGCTGTTCCAAGGGAC
>JAFGRS010000909.1 GCA_016935045.1 Lentisphaeria bacterium
CGCGGAGCGTCGCCCTCCAGGGGAAGCGGCTCCGCGGAGCGTCGCCCTCCAGGGGAAACGGCTCCGCGGAGCGTCGCCCTCCAGGGGTTTGACTGGGCGCGACGGATCCGGGCGCCGGGGCTGTTGTGTGGAGCGCACCCGGCCGCTATAGTGCCGCAACGGGATACGGCGCGACCCCGATCCCAAGCGCGAGGAGCGCATGCACGGCGACAACCCAACGCACGGGGACGAACTCCCACCCGGCATGTCCCGGAGTCCACGGCCGCTCTGGGCGCCCTGGCGCATCGAGTACATCCGGGGGCCGAAGGAAGGGGCGTGTTTCCTCTGCGAGAAAGGGCAGCAGGACAGGGATGGGGACAACGTGGTGCACCGGGGGCCGTTTGCCTTCGTCCTGCTCAACGAGTACCCCTACAACGCAGGACACCTGCTGGTTGCGCCCTACCGCCACGTGGCCGACCTGACGGACCTGTCGGTGGAAGAATGCAACGAAGTGGTGGCGCTGATGGTCCAATCCAAGGCGGTGCTGAGCCGTGTGATGGCGCCCCACGGCTTCAACCTGGGCTTCAACCTGGGGGAAGCGGCGGGAGCGGGCCTGGCCGGCCACGTCCACGGGCACGTCGTTCCCCGATGGTGCGGGGATACGAATTTCATGGCGGTGCTGGCGGATGTCCGAGTGGTGCCGGAGGCCCTTGCGGCAACGGCCGAGCTGCTGCGCCAGGCCTGGGGGTGACGGGCCGCCTTCGGGGCGCCGCTGCGGAGCCGGTACCATGGAGCGGTCCTAGCGTTTGCGGGGTGCGCTGTTGGGCGTCTCCGGCCAGGGCCGGCAACCGGAATCGAGTCTCCAATCCGGGGTGGTGAGGGGCGTGCGTGGGTCCGCCCGGCCCTTCGTTCGAGGTCACGATGGAGGATACGATGAAACATCCGTGGTGCCTGCTGAATCGGCGTGGGGCAGCCGCCCTTGCGACTGCCGTGGTGCTCTGTGGGTTGTCCGGCTGTGTGGTTGCGCCGGTGACGGGGCGACAGCGGTTGATCATGACCTCCGCCACCGAAGAGGCCGGCATGGGCCGGGAGGCCTGGACGGAGATCCTCGCCAAGGAGACCCTGAGCACGAACAAGGCGCGGACCGCGGCGGTGGAGCGCGTCGGGAAGATCATCAGCCAGGCGATCAACGAGCCCGGATTCGAGTGGGAATTCAAGTTGTTCGCCTCGGAGGAGGCCAATGCCTTCTGCCTTCCCGGTGGCAAGGTGGGGGTATACGAAGGTCTCTTCGAGCACCTGGCCAACGACGCCGAGTTGGCGGCCGTGATGGGACACGAGATTGCCCATGCGACGGCACGGCACGGGGGCGAGCGCATGACGCAGGCCATGGCCGTAGGTCTGGTGGGACTGGGGCTGTCCGTGGCCCTCGACAGTGCGCAGGCCGAGAATCAGGAGCTGTGGATGGCTGCCTACGCCGGGGTGTCGACCGTGGGGATCGCCCTGCCCTACAGCCGGCAACATGAGTTCGAGGCGGACGAGATCGGTGCGCTCTATATGGCCAAAGCCGGATACGACCCCCAGGCCGCGGTGGCATTCTGGGAGAAGTTCGGTGCCGGCAAGCAGCAGCCGGGGATCATGGAATTCCTCTCCACCCACCCCCTTGACCGGAACCGCGTCCTGCGCCTGCAACAGGCGATGCCGAGGGCATTGGAGGAATACGCCAGGGCCCCCCGCAAGCACGGCCTGGGAAAGACCTATTGATCGTCTCATACCTGCCTGGACCGCCCGCGTCCCTGCGGGCACACTTCGGGACATGCATACGATCGTGGGACGATTGGTGTTGACGATCACGATGCGGCGGCAAACCATGACGGCAGACCCGGCAAGCGCTGACGCCTCGGCCTCCAGGGACTGGGTACGCGCATGAAGCGTTTCCTCCGTGCCGTATGGTTTGGGCTGCGTTGGGCCGCGCTGCTGATTCTGGTCGGGGTGGTTGGGCTGGATCTGTTCTGCGAAGTCGTTGGGGTGCCCGAGTGGGGTGCGGGGCCGTTGCGGGGGGTCTTTGCCGAATACGGAGTTCAGGTCGAGGCCGCCACCATCCGCTTCGGGGCGATCAACGGTCTCGTTCTCGACCGCGGCCGCGCCCGGATGGTTTGCGCCGGGATGCCGTTGCGAATCGAGTGCGCCGGCGCCCGGGCATCCGTGCGCTGGCGCAGCATGCTGCGGGGGCGTGTGCAGGGAGATTCGCTGGCCCTGGACGGGCTCTCCATGCGCCTGTTCCCCTCGGGGAGGGCCCTCGGGCAGGACGGTTCCGTGCTGCACCTGGAACGCGGCGAGGCCAGGGCGCACCTGTTTGGCGATGGGACCCTGGCGTTGACACTCGACGGTCTGCTCGAGAACGTGGCCATCCACATCGACGCCGACATCCAGGGCTGGGAAGGGGCACGGATCGCCGGCGAGCCCCAGTCCCTGCCGTCCTCCCGGCCCGCCGGGGAGCCACAGGACCGGACCCGGGCCGAGGCGGAGAAAGCCTGGCGGCGTTCCCTGACGCGGATCTCGGAGCTGGTCGACACGGCCCGCCTGAGCGAGAACGACGCCTTCCTCAGCGGCCGGCTCGCCCTGAACCTCGAGGACCCGGCTGCCCTCGTCTTTGCCGGGGAGTTCGGACTCTCCGACACGGTCGTCAGCGGTACGTTCGTCAGCAAGGCCAAGGGTACGGTTCGCTACCAGCGCCAGACCCTCTTCCTCGAGCGGGTCACGCTCTCCCTGAGCAGGGACGAGAACGTGAACTGCCAGGCGCGGGTGGACCTCGGTGCGGGACGTGTCACCGGCCAGGTGGAAGGGGACCTCCGGCCGGAGACCGCCTGCCGGCTGGCCAAAGCGGAGATTCCCCTGTGGATGGACCGGGTCGTGCTCCTGTCGCCCGTGTCGGTGAAGGCGCAGATCGGCCCCTGCGCCCTGGCTCCGGCCGAGTGGCAGGTTCGGGGGAGTCTGTCGGCCGCCAACGTGCTGGTACAGGACCTGGTTCTGCACCGTGCCCGGGCGGAAGGTGAGTGGGACGGCCGCGTCCTGCGCATCCCCTCGGCCCGGCTGATGCTCTCGCCGCGTGGGGACGAGGAGATCCGGGGCAGCGGCGAGGTCGATTTCGTGGCCGGGACCGCCTCGGCCCAGCTCGAAGCCGTACTGCGGCCCGTCGACCGGCTGGTCAAGATGGGCCTCGTTCCTCCGGGGGTCCTCCCCAGTGGCTTCGAGATGCCCGCGCCGGTGACCTTGCGGGCGCGCCTGCATCCCTCCCCGCACGGGTGGCGACAGTGGCGCGCGGAGGCGGACCTGACCTGCCCGACGGCCCGCGTGGCGGGCAGACTCGTCGGCCCCTGCGCTGCCTCCATGCGGCTGCAGGATGGCGTACTGACCCTGCCCGAGGCGACCCTGGGGGCGCCCCGGGCGCCTGACCACGCCCTGCGCCTCTCCGGGGTGCTGCCCCTGGGCGATGCCCTCGGTGGACGCGATGTCGCCATGGACTTCAAAGCGACCCTCCTGGCCGATTTCGGCAGGGCAGAGGAGGAGGGCGCCGCGGCCTCGGACGACTGGCGCGAGGCCCTCTCGCTGAACGCCCGTGTCCACCTTGCGTCCGGCTCGGGCAACCTCCACGTTGCGACCTCGGGGACGGTGTTCCCGCAACGGACCTACGCCACCTGGCAACCCCTCCTCGATGTGGGCATCGGGGACTTCCCCCACCGCCTGCGCTGCGGCGACAAGCCCGTGGCCTTCACGTTCGAGGCCCGGCGCGACGGTCCGAGGGCTCCCCTGCGTCTCACCGGGGCCCTCGATGCCGAGTCGCTGCATTACCAGGACCTGCACTTCCGCACCTTCCACACCGGCGTGGACCTCCAGCACGACCGCGTTCAGTTCGACGGGGTGCAGGCCGTCACCGGCGACGGCGATGAGTTCTCCCTCGATATCGGCGTCGTCTACCACCCCCTGCGGGTCACCATCGCGAACGCCCGCCTGGCTGGACGGCCCCACCTTGTGGCCACGTTCATCGAGGCCCGGGACGCCCGGGAGCTCTACCAGTCCATCTGGCGGGACCTCGCCTGGAGCCCGGGGGAGCTTCCCGTGATCGACCTGCGCTCGCTGGTCTACAAGGAAGGGGGCGGCGGCGCCTGGCGCCTGAACATGGATGCGGGGTTCGCCTGCCGGAACGCGCATTTCCGGGGCGTGCAGGCGCAGTCCCTGGCCATGACGGTGCGCCTGGGGCTGCCGGAGCTGGTGACGGTGCGGGACGTCCGCCTCGAGACGGCCCACGGCGTGGCAGAAGCGGAGGTGAGCATTCAGGCCACCGCGGTGCCGAGGGTCTCCTTCGCCACGCGCCAGATCTCCGGTGGTCTCGATGTGGCCGCCATCCTGCGGGCCATCGACCCGTCCTGGGACGAGTGGGTGCGGAGCTTCGATTTCTCGCCGGAATCCGCCGTGACCTGCCGCGGGTCCTTTTTCCTGGGGCCGGAACCTGTTCTGGACATCTCCGGGACTCTGGAGGCCCCCTCGTTCGAGTTCGCCCGCCTGCGTCTCATGCAGCCGAACGTGGACTGGCGGGTGGCAGGCTCCACGGTCACCTGGGATGTGAAATCCGCCACCCTGTTCGAGGGCCCGGTTGCCCTCACCGGACGCTACGATATCCAGACCCGCGAAGGACTGATCGCCCTGCATGCGGAGAAGCTGCTGCTGCGGCAACTGGTCGCCTACCTGGGCGGCGGCACGGAGGAGTCCGCCCAGGAAGGGTATCTCTCGGGCCACTGCCGCCTGCACCTGCTGCACGGCTGGGCCGGCAGGGAGGTGCAGCTCGCCGGCAACGGCCGGGCCCTGATCACCGAGGCAGATGTCTGGCGCGTACCCGTTTTCCACAGCCTGGGACGGCTCCTGGACATGACCATGCTCAACCGCATCACCTCCGGACGGGCTTCGAGCCTCGGCGAGATCACCCGGGTCGAGGCAGACCTCACCTTCAACGGGGACCGCGTCGTGTTCTCCAACCTGGTCACCGACGGAACCATCGTCTCCCTCAAGGGAAGCGGGGAATACTGCTGGGGAACGGACCAGCTCTATGGGACCGTGAGCGGCGAGACGCTCAGCCGCGTCAGTATCCTGTCCCTCATCTTCCGGCCCCTCTCCTGGCTGTTCAGCGCCGAACTCACCGGGACCCCCAAAGACTACCGCTGGAAGCTCGCCACCGCCTTCCAGAGAGCCCTGAGCGGCAGCGGTGCCGGGGACTAGCCGCGGGTCGGAGACCGGAGGGAGGGTCTCGCGCGGAGGCGCAGAGGCCGCGGAGGGAGAGAGGGAGAGGGAGAGGGAGAGGGAGTCTCGCGCAGAGACGCGGAGGCGCAGAGGCCGCGGAGGGGGAGAGGGAGAGAGAGGCTC
>JAFGRS010000910.1 GCA_016935045.1 Lentisphaeria bacterium
CGGTTGGCGGCGGCACAGCAGCCGCTGTCGTCGCCCCGGGTGAGCAGGCCGACGGTTGCCGTAGTCGTGGTCATGGGCGCATATTCCTTGCTGCGTTCTTCGGTACCTCGCGCCGCGTCGGTTCCCGCTGCGCCATCCGCCTGTGCCCGGTTTCCTTGTGAGAGTGATCGGACGGATCGGACGGATCCGGCGCCGCGGAGGTTGGCGCGGGCCGGCGGCGTGCGTTCTTCGCCGTTCGCGGGCGTCTGGCAGGCCCCGGGAACCACGGCTATTGCTCGATTTCGGCCGGGGCCGGGTTCTGCTGCTGACGGCGCTGCCTGCCGCCGCGCCCCGCCTGGGGAATGGGTTTGGCGGGGTCGTATTCCGGGTTGCGCTCCGTGGGCATGGGTGCCCGGGCGGCCGCGATCCAGGCGAGGAGGACATCGAGCAGTTCATTGCGCTTGGCCGCATGGGAAGCGGCGAGATTGGTTCGCTCGCCGATGTCGTCGGCCAGGTTGTAGAGTTCGACGGCATTGCTGCCGGCGAGGGCATCGCGTCCCCCGTCAAGCTGCCACTCTTCGTGGTAGAGGTGCAGTTTCCAGTCCCCCTTGCGGACAACGCTGACGGGGCGTGTCCGGAACACGGGGTCGCGGCCGCGCGGTACGGGGCCGTTGAGGTAGCCCGGGAAGTGCCAGAAGATGGCTTCCCGGCCCAGTGTCGGGGCGCCTCGCAACAGGGGCACGAGGCTGACGCCGTCGAGGACCTTGTCGGCAGGCGGGGGCTGTCCCGCCAGTTCGAGGAAGGTCGGGTAGAGGTCCACGTTGATGACGGGGACATCGCAGCGGCTGCCTGGCCGCACGACCCCGGGCCAGCGCACGATGGTAGGTTCGCGGATGCCGCCTTCGTAGTACGATCCCTTGCTGCCGCGCAGGGGTTCCTGTGAGGACGGGCCCGTGCCGCCGTTGTCGGAGGTGAACACGACGACCGTATTCTCCTCCAGCCCCAGCTCGCGAAGCTTCCCGAGCAGCCTGCCGACGCCATCGTCGAAGTCGTAGGTGCAGGCGGCATAGAGGGCATGGCTGTGCTGTGTTCCCGGTGTTTTTGCCTGGAACCTGTCCAGGGTTTCCTGTCGCGCCTGGAGCCCGACATGGATCGCGTGATGGGCCACGTAGGCGAAGAACGGCCGCTCCCGGTTGGCCTCGATGAAGGCACAGGCCGCCTGCGTGATGGCGAAGATGCCCTTCGGGTCCTCGCGCACGCCGCCGGCGACCCCCTCCTGGCGCACGTCCATGGTGACATCGAAGCCCTGGTCGGCGGGATTGGTCCCGGGTTGC
This sequence comes from Lentisphaeria bacterium, assembly GCA_016935045.1. Classification (GTDB taxonomy): domain Bacteria; phylum Verrucomicrobiota; class Lentisphaeria; order Oligosphaerales; family JAFGRS01; genus JAFGRS01. The sequence goes on from JAFGRS010000910.1 coordinate 1,314, forward strand.
TTGCCGCCCAGGTGCCACTTGCCGAAGTGCCCGGTGGCATAGCCGGCACTCCGCAAGGCCTCGGCGGCGGTGACATTGTCCGTGTCCAGGTACGGGGTGTTGGGGATGGGGATCATGCGCATGAGGCTCTTGGGGCCGCGGTCGGTGCTGTTGACGGCGTAGACCCCATGGCGGGGGGTGTACTGTCCGGAGAGCAGGCAGGCCCGGCTGGGCTGGCAGTTGCCGGCGGCGGCGTAGGCGCTGGTGAAGACGACGCCCTCGGTGGCGAGGCGGTCGAGGTTGGGGGTCTCGTAGAAATCGGACCCCATGTAGCCCGTGTCCTTCCAACCCAGGTCATCGGCGAAGATCAGCACGATGTTGGGCGGCCGGCGCGGCGGAGCGGTGTCCGCTCCCCGGAGCCAGACTCCTCCTGCCGTGGCCCCCAGGCCGGTCGCCGCCAGACTCCGCAGGAATCCCCGCCGTGATGTGGCCTTCATCGCTCTGTCCGCCTTTGCTGCCGGTTCCCGAGCGTGCCTTGCCTGCGCCGCACTCCGGACCCGGGTCCTATCCTACGTCGCGGACGGTACTCCGACACACATGTGGCCCGTTCCCGTCCCGGTGGCGACGGAGCAATTGCCGCTGCTCCAATCTACCCCATCGGGAGCAGAATTCCGAGGGCGAACCGGGTACGCACGTAACGCCTCCGGGAGTCCCGGGGAGGCGCGGCCGTACCGCCGCCCTTTCCCCCCTTTTCTCGGATCGGCCGCCCCGGCGCCGCACTCTTCGGGTCCGCTCCCGGCCTCCACCGGCACTCCGCCAGGGTCTCCGTCTCACGGCCCCGTCTGCGCCAGGCGGAAACCAAGGAAGTGGATCTCGTATCCCGGCGTGCAGCAGCCCCGATTCGTCACCCGGCAACAGCACGCACTGTAGAACCAACAGCCGCCGCGTACCACTCGGCAGGGCCCCGGTACGAGTTCCGGCAACTCCTCTACGGCCGGCACGGGGGCGGAGCCGTTGCCGAACCAGTCCCAGCACCACTCGTAGACATTTCCGGCCACGTCGTACAGGCCGTAGCCGTTCGGCGGGAACGAGCATACGGGACTGGTGCAGGGGTAGTCCGCAGACGCGTAATCGGGGTGGAACCCGGACGTGGCGCTTGCGTCGTAGGGCTCACCTGCGCCACTCCGGTAGTTCGCGTCTCCATGGGTAATCGTGCCTCCCCAGGGGAATGGCTGTCCGCGCAAGCCTCCACGCGCTCCCTTTTCCCATTCCGCCTCGGTGGGCAGGCGGTATCCCCTCGCGGCCCAGTCGCAGGCAACATCGTCGTGTTTCCCGTTCCGGTAGGTCTCTCCGTCCACCGTGTAGCAGGGCCCCAGCCCCTCCTTTTCGCTGCGGGCGTTGCACCACTTGACCGAATCGTACCAGTTGACGGAATGTACCGGATGGCGGGGTCCTTTGCCGCTGCCCGGGTTGTCGAACAAGTAGCCGTGTTGCGTTGCCCAGGCGTAGACTTCGTCCCATAGCGCCTTGGTCACTTCATGGCGGCCCAGGTGGAATGCACAGAGCGATCCCGTGTCGACACCCTCGCCGGCGCCCCGTTCGTTCCGGGGACTCCCCACTGTGACGGAGAGGTCCCCCGGGATCCGCGCGAGTTCCTTCTCTTCCCGGGGGCTGTCCGCGGGGGGGGCGCTGCCCATGTCCGGGGCCTCGGGAGGGGTTTCCGGGCTGGAGGCCTGCGTTTCTCTTGATGGACGGATCTCGAAGCGAGCGAGTTTGCCGTCGATGAAGACGGCGGCTCCATGGTCATAGAGCAGTCTGCGCGTGGTCTCGTAGCCGAAGGTACCCTTTGGGAGGCCGAGGATACGGATCACCTCTGCCTCAGCCATCCCCGGGGTGACGGCCCGTTCGTCTGCCGGCGCCGCCATCGCGGGACCCGCAGCCCACAGAGCAGCCAACGTCAGCGGGAGGACCATCCGACGGCGGCGCAGCACGCACCAGACCCACGTCCCTGAGACCATGGCGAGTCTCCTTGAGCTATGGTTCCGTCCGTACCGGCGCGCCGAGAGCGTTCCGGATTGCGTCCGCCAGCCGTTGGGTGAGCAGGCAGACGGCAGCCTTCAGGTCGCTGTGGCACTCGTCCAGGACCGTACCGGCGTCGATGGGTTCGCAGAAGGTGACTTCTGCCCGGCGTGGCCCGCGGATCGTGTATTCCCCGAAGAGGTCTTCCTCGAACTTGAGGATGGTCTCGGCCATCCGTTCCTGTGTGGGGCGTTCCCGGACATACTGGGCCGGGTAGCTGTAGAGCTGAAAGGCGAGATGGAGCCGGTCCAGGATCTCGTAACACTCCCGCAGGCGTTCCGGGGGCGCCGGCGGCCGGGTGAGGATGGTGCTGCGGATCAGCCCCCGCAGACGCCGGATGCGGTCGGGGTGAGTCCCCGTCCGGATGTCGGTGCCAAAACGGTCCTCGGCGTCGTGCAGCAGGACTTCACGGAACTCGCGGACCCGGTCCGGCAGGGGACCGCCGAGAGTCCGCCCGAGCAGCTCCATCTCCCGCATTCCCAGGGCGGCTTCCCCGAAGCGGTAGATGCGGTCCACCAGATCCGCCGTCCGGCGGGGCGGCCGGAAGCGATACGGAGTGTCTTCTCGGTAGCGATTCATGGTGCCGGCTCGCTCCCGGGGGCCTGTGGCGAGGGGGTGCAGATCGCCCGGGCTGCCAGGTCTCTGATCCGGCGCAGGTCGGCCTTCCCGGTCCCGAGCAGGGGGATTTCCGTCACCGGGATGAAGCACTCCGGTTTCGGGATCCACAGGTTGGGGAGGCCGCCGCGGGCCAGCTCGGCGCGTACGGCGGCGACATCCAGCTCGGTTCGATACAGCACGGCGAGGGCCTCCCCCTTCTTCGGATCCGGCACGGCGGTGACGGCACAGACCTGTTCCCCGGTGACCCCGAGCGCGGCGTGGATCGCTTCCTCGACGGCGAGGTGGGGGACCATCTCGCCGCCGATCTTGCTGAAACGGCTGAGGCGGTCCCGGATGGTGATGAAGCCATCGTGGTCGACGCAGGCCAGGTCGCCGGTGACGTACCATCCGTTCCGCATGGCTTCGCGGGTGCGTGCCTCGTCGCCGATGTAGCCCTGCATGACGCTGGCGCCGGTGACCAGGAGCATGCCGTCGCGGCCGGGGGGGAGGGGTTCCCAGGTTTCCGGATCGACCACGCGGACTGCCAGTCCGGGGATGGGCTGTCCGATGGTTCCCGGTTTGTGTCCCTTCTGGCATCCCGCCGGTCCGGGGACATCGGGTCGGTTGACGGCGACGATGGGGGAGAGTTCGGTGCAGCCGTAGCCTTCGAGGGGGGTGTGGCCGAAGGTCTTCTCCAGGGCTTCGGCCAGGCGCGGGCTGAGCTTTTCCGCACCGGCCACGATGGTGCGCAGGC
>JAFGRS010000911.1 GCA_016935045.1 Lentisphaeria bacterium
CTCCAGGGGAATCGGCTCAGCAGGAGCTTCGCCCTCCAGGGGAATCGGCTCAGCAGGAGCTTCGCCCTCCAGGGGAATCGGCTCAGCCGGTTCCCGGATTGGACGGCGGGGTTACCAGGCCGCGCGGTGCCCGGCTGCCGGTTCTCGGGGTATCGTGGTATAGTTAAGGTATGTGGGGCAGGCGGTTTCTCCGGGGCCGGGGGTGGCGGGTTGGCTGCAAGGGAGGCGTTGGCATGATGACCGGTCCGGAATCGAGTGGCGCAGGGCGGCCGGGTCTGCCCGTGACTCACAGCGCCGCGCTGCTATGCGTTGCGGCCGTGTGTGCCTGGATGGGCCTGGCCGTTCTTGGCGGGGATCCGGGGGGCGGTGGGGGCGACACCTTGGGTGCCCGCGAGGCGAGGGAGTCTTCGGCGTTCGGGGAGCGTCGGGAGGACCGTGAGGCGATGGTGGCGGTGGTTCGCCGGTACGGTGTTACCGACGGGGCCGTTCTGCAGGCCCTCGAACGTGTTCCCCGGCACCGCTTCGTGCCCTCCTCCGAGCGGCGTCACGCCTACGAGGACACGCCGCTGCCGATCGGTCATGGGCAGACCATTTCCCAGCCGTACATCGTGGCCGAGATGACTCGGTTGCTCGACCTCGAGGCGGACTCCCGGGTCCTCGAAATCGGTACGGGATCGGGGTACCAGGCGGCGGTCCTGGCCGAGATCACGAAGGCGGTCTACACGGTGGAGATCGTCGCGCCCCTCGCGAAACGCGCCGCCGAAGTCCTCCGGGAACTGGGCTACGATCGCGTTGTCGCGGGCCACAGGGACGGCTACTACGGCTGGCCCGAACACGGTCCCTACGATGCCATCGTCGTGACCTGCGCCTCGGGCCAGATCCCCCCGCCCCTGCTGGAGCAGCTTGCTCCCGGGGGGCGCATGGTGATCCCCGTCGGTCCCCCGTTTGCGGTGCAGGACCTGATGCTGGTCACGAAGGACGCGGACGGCCGGGTGCGGAGTCGCAGCCTGATGGCCGTTCGCTTTGTGCCGTTGACGCGGGGGAGTCCATGAGGGTGGGCGGGTGCGGCGCAGCGTTTCCTTCCCCGGCACGGGTCCGGTTCGGGAGCGGGCTGCTTTCGGCTGCCGCGATTCTGTTCGAGTTGGCACTGATTCGGGTGTTTGCCCTGCGCTTCTGGCATGCCTTTGCGCACATGGCCATCGGGGTGTCGCTGCTGGGGTTCGGGGCGGGAGGGGTGGTGCTTGCGGTCCTGAGGCGGCGGGGAGGGGGGGGCAGTCCGTCCCTTCACCGTTGGGCCTGGGGGTTCGCCTTCAGTGTTCCCCTCGCGTATGGGCTGGAACGGCAGGTACCCCTCGACCTGGCGGCCCTGGCGTGGACGCCGTCCCGGGCCTGGGGCATCCTGCTCCTGGAGGCGATCCTGGCGGTTCCCTTCCTCTGTGCCTCCGTGGCCCTGGGAGGAGCCCTGCTGGACCGTCCTGCGCGGGTCGGAGCCCACTACGCGGCCAACCTGGTGGGCGCCGGCATCGGCGCGGCGCTGGCGGTGTGTCTGCTCGAAGCCGTGAGCACCGCCGGGGTGCTGGCGACGGCCGCGGCAGGCGGGGGTGTGGCCGGGTGTATTCTGGCGCCGCGTCTCTCGGGCAGAGGAGGGCTGTGGAGCGGTTGCGGGTTGGCGCTGCTCTGCGGCGCGCTAGCCTGGATGCCCCCGGAAGACCAGATTTCTCCCTACAAGACCCTGGCCCTGGCGCGCAGCATGCCGGGAGTGCGTGTCCTGCACACCCGGCACGGCGCTCTGGGCCGGCTGGACGTCCTCGAAGGCGCGAGCCTGCATCATGCCGCGGGTCTGAGTCTGCAGTGTCCCGCGGCCGTGCCTGCACACCGATTCCTGACCCTGGACGGGGAACTTGCGGATGCCCTGTACGAGTGGCAGGGGATCGAGGACTGGGCGTTTCTGGATCAGACCACCGGGGCGGCAGCCTACGCCGTCGCCGAGGCGCGTGTGGGCGTTCCGGGCAGCGTGGTCCGGCCCGTGCCGCCCGATGCGGAGGGGGCCCGGGTGCTGGTGATCGGCGCGGGGTGCGGCAGCCAGGTAGGTCTGGCGTTGTACCACGGTGCCGCCGAGGTGGTTGGGCTGGAGATGAACGGGGACGTGCTGCGCCTGGTGACGGGTCCGTTGTCCGCGTTGGGGGGCCGCATCTACGGGATGCCGGGGGTCGAGGCCCTGCAGGCGGAAGCGCGCGGGTATCTGGCGGCTCCGGGAAGGCCCTTCGACGTGATCCAGGTTCCGCCGCTGCACGGGTTTGGCGCCGCGGGTGCGGGGCTGCTCTCGGCGGGTGAGTCCTACCTGTACACGGTCGAAGGGGTGCGTGCCATGGTGCGGCGTCTGGACGCGGACGGGCTGTTGGCATTGACCTGCTGGGCCCGGACCCCGCCGCGGGAGGGAATCCGGCTGTTCGCCACGGTGGTGGCGGCCCTGCGCCGGGAGGGCCTGTCGCCCGAACGCCACAGTGTCATGATCCGGAACTGGGCGACGGTGACCGTGCTCGCCAGCCGCAGTCCCCTGACGCCCGCCGACACCGAGGCGGTCCGCCGCTTTTGCGGGGAGCGCGGCTTCGATCTCTGCCGGCTTCCCGGTCTGCGTCCGGCCGAAGCGAACCGCTATCACGTGCTGGACCGGCCCCGCTACTTCGAGGCCGCCGAGGCCCTGCTGGGACCGCAGCCGGAGACCTTCCTGCGTTCCTACCCGTTTCGCGTCGAACCGACCACGGACGACTCCCCCTACTTCCACTGTTTCTTCCGCTGGCGCTCCGTGAGGGCTCTGACCCGGACCCTCGGCGGGCAGAGCCGGGCCTTCCTGGACGTGGGGTACCTGCTGCTGGCGGTCGCCTTCGTGCAGGCTGTGTTCCTTGCCGTCTGCGGCGTGCTTCTGCCTTCGGCGGTGTTGGCTTTCCGTGGGCGCCTTGCCGCAGGGGCCGGGCAGACCGCTCTCTATTTCGGGGCCCTGGGGGCAGGGTTCATGCTGTTCGAGGTGGGGGCGTTGCAGCACCTGCTCGTGTATCTTGCCCGACCCCTCTACGCGGCCTCGATGGCGGTGGCCTGCCTGCTGGTGTCCGCCGGCATCGGCAGTCTGAGTGCAGGGCATTCCCGGCAGGGGCCCGAAGCGAGTGCCCGGCGCACGGGTTGGTGTGTTGTCGGCTGTGCCTGTGCGGGGGCCGCCTTTCTCGGTCCGTGGCTGAGCCTGACGGTTTCCCGGCCCCTCGGCTGGCGTCTGGCGATTGCGGCCGGTACGGTGATCGGTCCGGGTTTTCTGCTGGGCCGGATGCTTCCCCTCGGGCTGTCGCTTCTGCGTCGGCGGCGGGAAGCGTTGGTCCCCTGGGCCTGGGGTGTCAACGGTTTTGCCTCCGTGGTTGCCACGCTCGGGGCGCCGTTGGTCGGCATCCACATCGGCTTCCGGGGGCTTCTGCTGGCGGCCGGAGCGTGCTACGCCCTGGCGGCGCTCGGCGTCCGGCATCTGGACGGGGAAGGATGAGGGCATTCACCCTCGGGCAGGCGCCGTGGAGCGTGTGAACACCACGAGGAGGCGTTCCGGATCGCCCTCCTCGAGCGTCACCGGGACCTCGCGGCGGAGGGTGAAACCCGCACTCCCCGCGGCCCGGAGCGCCGCCCGTCGCTCGCCCCCGCCGAAGGTCGGTCCCTCGAGCAGCAGCAGGGAACCGCCCGGGCGCAGGAGGCCCGTGGTCTCGACGAAGAGATCCGCCGCCTTTCCCACGGCCCGGGCGGTCACCAGGTCACAGCGTCGCGCCAGATCGGGACGGGAGGCATGCGCCTCGCGGCCGCGGAAGGCAGCCGCTTCGGCCCGGGGGCAGGGGGTCAGGGTCAGGGCTTCCCGGAGGAACGCGGCCTTGCGGCCGCGGCTGTCCACGAGCACCCAGCGGCGGTCGGGCAGCCAGGTCATCAGCGGCAGGCCGGGGTATCCCGCGCCCGACCCCAGGTCCAGGCAGAGGTCACCGGCCCGGGTCAGTTCCCGGACGAGGGGAAGGCAGGAGAGGGAGTCGAGGACATGGAGCTTGAGGTAATCTTCCGGGCGGGTGATACGGGTGAGGTTCAGCCAGGTATTGACTCCGATGAGGTGGCTGTAGAGTCGTTCCAGGGTCTGGCGGGCGGCCGGCTCGAGCGGGATGCCGGCTCGGCGGCAGGCTGCCGCGAAGCGTTCCCAGACCCCGGGCGGGAAGGCGAGCACGGGGTAGTCATCCGGAGTCAGGGAAGCAGGACCTGCGGGGAGCGGCCTCATGGGATGTCCTGGCGCCCGTCCAGAGGGGACACCGTGCGGAGCACGACGCCGGCGTGTTTCTCCTGGAAGTAGTCCACGCTCCAGGCGTCGGGGAAGAGCAGCACCGGGGCGGCGGCTGCGTCCCTGGCCAGGTGGATGTGGCTGCCCAGGTACTTGCCCTGGAACTGCGCCGCGTCCCGCTCCCCGTCGAGCCAGCGGATCTCCCGGTAGGGCGCGGGTTCGAGACGGGACTGGGCGCCGTATTCCACTTCGAGGCGGTACTGGGCCACGTCGAACTGGAGTTGGCCCACCGCTCCCAGCAGGGGCGCCCGCTGCGCCTGGTCATCGAGATGGAACACCTGGACCACCCCTTCGTCAAGCAGTTGCTCCAGCCCGGCGCGGAACTGCTTGTAGCGCGATGGAGACGGGTTGTGCAGGAAGGCGAAGACCTCCGGGGCGAAACGGGGAATCTCCCGATAGACCAGGCCCGGGATCTCGCTCAGGGTGTCGCCGATGCGGAAACCCCCATGGCTGACCAGACCCACGATGTCTCCGGGATAGGCTTCCTGCACCGTCTGGCGCTCCTGGCCGAAGAGGCGCTGGGGGTAGGAGAGCCGCAGGGGGCGGCCGTGGCGCGGGTTCGGCACCACCATATCCTTCCGGAAGACCCCCGAGCAGACGCGGATGAAGGCGAGGCTGTCCCGATGGTTCGGGTCCATGTTGGCCTGGATCTTGAAGACGAAGGCGCTGAAGGCGGGGTCGGTGGGGGCCAGCGCCCGGCCGTTGGCGTTGCGGCCGCAGGGGGGCATCCCATGGTCGATGAGGGTGTCGAGAAGGAGTTGCACCCCGAAGTTGTTCATGGCGCTGCCGAAGAAGACCGGTGTGAGGGCCCCCTCGCGGATGCGCTCCGTGTCGAAGCTCTCGCCGACCGAATCGAGCAGTTCGAGGTGTTCCATCCACTCGCGGTAGTGTTGCGGATGGATCATCTCGGCGAGGCAGGGATCCTCCGCGCCTGTCAGCTGCACGACCGCCTTGCGGCTCCCCTTCCGGGATGCCTCGAAGAGGTGCACCCGTTTCTCCAGCCGGTCATAGACGCCACGGAAATCCACCCCGTCGCCCAAGGGCCAGGTGACGGGACAGGCCCCGATGCCGAGGACACGCTCGAGTTCGTCCACCAGGACCAGGGGCTCCAGGGCCGGCCGGTCCATCTTGTTCATGAAGGTGAAAATCGGGATACCCCGCAGACGACAGATCTCGAAGAGCCTCCGGGTCCGGTCCTCGATCCCCTTGCCGGCATCGATGACCATGATGACGCTGTCGACCGCGGTCAGGACCCGATAGGTATCCTCGCTGAAGTCGCGATGTCCCGGGGTATCGAGCAGGTTGATGACGTGGTCCCGGTAGTCAAACTGGAGCACGGTCGAGGAGATCGAGATGCCGCGTTCCCGTTCCAGTTCCATCCAGTCGGAGGTCGTGCTGCGCTGGCTGCGGCGCGCGCGCACCGAACCGGCAAGCTGCACCGCCCCCCCGTAGAGGAGCAGTTTCTCGGTCAGGGTCGTCTTGCCCGCGTCGGGATGCGAGATGATCGCGAGCGTGCGTCGCCGGGAGACTTCGTTTGCCAGATCCTGGCTCATGCCTGATCCCGTGGTGTGGACGGCCGGGCAGGCGGCGGGCGGTGCCCGGAGAAAAGGGAAGATACTATAGCCGGGGGAAGAACGGACACAACGGAGGGAACGGAGGGAAACGGAGGGAAACGGACACGAACGGACATACGCATTGCCCCGTACTCTCCTGGACCGCCCGCGTCCTCGCGGGCATCCCCCTGGACCGCCCGCGTCCTCGCGGGCATCCCCCTGGAC
>JAFGRS010000912.1 GCA_016935045.1 Lentisphaeria bacterium
AACTGGGGCACGGACCACGGCAGTGCCGTGAGCTGCCTGAAGCGGGCGCTCGACCGGGTGCTGCGGGAACGCGGTCCGGAAGGGTATGCCGCCGCCAAGGGGCGCCTGCGGCTCAGCTCCTACGATGCCTTCCGGGAGCACACCAGCAAGATCATGCCGCCCTTCCCGCTGTGGGTGGACACCTTCCGGCCGCCGATCGACGGCAAGCGCTGGTACCACCGCTTCTCGGCCATCACGGCCAGGGCAGGAGGCTTCGACCTCGAACGCGACGTCCGCACCGGCCACGGCCCCTTGGGCGCCCTGTACCCGACCAACACGGGGATGCCCCAGAAGGAAGGCGACACCATGACCTTCCTCTACCTGCTGCCGACGGGAATGAACGATCCGGAGCACCCCGACTGGGGCAGTTGGGCCGGCCGCTACGGCCCCAACCCCGAGCATCCGGGGAAGCCCTGCTACTGGGCCGACCAACCCGACTCCTGGCGCGGCACAACCCACCGCGACAACGGCCTGGCACGCTGGGCCGTCGCGCTGCAGAACGACTTCCGCGCCCGGATGGACTGGTGCGTGGCCGACGCCTTCCACCAGGCCAACCACCCTCCCCTGGCCGTGCTCAATGGTGACCGGACGCGCGCTGTACTGCACCTCGACGCCAAGCCCGGCGACGCGGTAGACCTCACTGCTGCCGAGTCCTCCGACCCCGACGGCAACCGCATTCGGCCGACCTGGTTTGTCTATCCCGAGGCAGGGACCTATCCCGGGAAAGTCCGCCTCAGCGCGGCCGAGGGCGAGACCACCCGCTTCACGGCGCCGTCCGTCGAGGAAGCAGAGACGATCCACGTCCTCCTGCAGATCGAGGACGATGGGGATCCCCCCCTCTTCGCCTTCCGCCGGGCCGTGGTCCGCGTGTCCCCGCGGTAGGTCGGGAGAGGTCACGACGTAAGGCATTCCGGCTGAAGCCGGTACTACAAACCTGTCTCCCTATGGTTGCGTCCCCGGTTCGTAGTGCCGCCTTCAGGCGGTCTCAGATAGAGCCTGGGATTCCGGCTGAAGCCGGTACTACAAGCCTGTCTCCCCAAGGTTGCGTCCCGGGTCCTCAAGGAAAGGACAGACCATGCAGCACAGCACCGACATCTCGATCCACGGCCAGGCGTTCCACCTCAACGGCGGCCCCACGTACCCCGGCCGCGTCTGGCAGGGACACACCATCGAGGGATTGCTCCTCAACTCCCGCATGGTGCAGGGCATCTTCGACGACCTCAATCCCGAGACCCGCGCGCGCTGGGCGTACCCGGACACCGGCGTCTGGGATCCCGAACGCAACACCAGCGAGTTCCTTGCCGCCATGCCCGAGTGGCGGCGCCACGGACTGCTGGCGTTCACCATCAACCTCCAGGGCGGCAGCCCGATGGGATACTCGAAGATCCAGCCCTGGCACAACTCGGCACTCACCGAGGAAGGAGAACTGCGCCCCGACTATATGACACGGCTCGAACGCATCCTGGACCGCGCCGACGAGTTGGGCATGGCAGTCATCCTGGGCGTCTTCTACTTCGGCCAGGACGAACGTCTCCGGGACGAAGCCGCCGTGACACGGGGCCTCGATGCTGCCGTCGAGTGGGTGTTGGACCGGGACTATCGCAACGTTCTCATCGAGGTCAACAACGAGTGCAACGTGCGCTACGACCACGCCATCCTGCGGCCGGAGCGGGTCCACGAGCTGATCCTCAGGGCCAAGAACCACACCCGGAACCAACGCCGCCTCCTCGTGAGCACCAGCTACGGCGGCGGCACGATCCCGCACGAGAACGTGGTCCGCGCCGCCGATTTCCTCCTCGTCCACGGCAACGGCGTCAGGGAACCCGACCGTATCGCCGACATGGTCCGCCGGACCCGACAGGTCCCCGGCTACCGCCCCATGCCCATTCTCTTCAACGAGGACGACCACTTTGACTTCGACAAGCCCCGCAACAACTTCGTGGCGGCCGTCGAGGAGTACGCCTCCTGGGGATACTTCGACTTCCGCATGGCCGGCGAGGGCTTTGACGAGGGGTACCAGAGCGTACCCGTCCACTGGGGGATTTCGAGCGCCAGGAAACGCGGGTTCTTCGCCAAGGTCCGCGAGATCACCGGCGGGTAGTGTACCGGCCCGCAGGTCCCTTCTCGGAAGATGGGGTCGGCGTGGTCCATGCCTGCACAGCGGCGACGGGGAAGCTGAAGGAGCGTGGGTGCACGGATCCCGCGGCCGGATTCCCGCGGTCCGGCGAAACCCGAGGAGCACGCGAGTGAGGTCCATCCGCATCCGAGTCCTGAAGATCGCAACGGCGGCAGCCTGCATGGGTGGGATCACCCTGGCCGGGCAAAGCGGAGAAAGCGAGAAGAACACGATGCCAACGTTCGCCTTCGAGCATCAGTACATCGACACCGAGCTGGGAGGACGTTCCTTCGGCCAGACAGCCCTGGCGGACCTGGACCGGGACGGCCGGCCGGAGTTCATCACCGGACGCAGCGGCGGGGACATCTACTGGTTCGACCGTGACCCGACGGGACGCTGGACCCGCCATCTCCTGGGCAGGCAGTCGCCCTCGGACGTCGGCGGCGCGGCCCTGGACGTGGACGGCGACGGCTGGATCGATTTCGTTACCGGGGGCGCCTGGTACCGGAACCCGGGGCCGCCCGGCGACGGGCCCTTCGAGCGGATCGTCTTCGACGCCGCGCTGGCCAGGGTCCACGACGTGGCCATCGGCGACATCAACGGGGACGGCCGGCCGGAAGTCGTCAGCATGTCCGACAAGAACAACCTCCGCTGGTACGGCATTCCCGCCGATCCGAGGCAGCCCTGGGTGCGACACGACATCGGGTCCCCCGTCCACGCGGGGCTCTCCCTGGGGGATGTCGACGGGGACGGAGACCTCGACGTGGTGCGGACCGACGTCTGGTTCGAAAACGTCCGTGGCGACGGCACGGAGTGGACCGAACACCCCATCGGACCCAACACCCCTCCCCCGCCCGATTTCCGGCCGCCCTTCGCATTCAACGCCACCAAGAGCAGGGTCTGCGACATGAATGGCGACGGCAGGAACGACATCGTCTTCGTCGATGCCGAGATCCCGGGCGGCAAGGTCTGGTGGATGGAAAACCTGGACGGCAAGGGCACGCGCTGGCTGCGGCATGACATCCCGAACGCGGATCCGGCCCGCCGCGGCGCCTATCACACCCTCTGGGTGGGGGACCTCGACGGCGACGGCGACCTCGATGTATTCAGCTGCGAGATGGAGGGTGTCGGCGGCGTCAACCCGCCCCGGTGGTACATCTGGGAAAACCTCGACGGCCGAGGCGGCTCCTGGCGGGAGCACGTCATCCTGGACGCCGGCCTCGGCGGCCATGAAGCCGTGGTGGGCGACATCGACGGCGACGGCCGCCTGGACATCTGCTCGAAGCTCTGGAGTCCCCGCAAGGACAACGCCAACGGGGGCAGGATGCACGTAGACTTCCTGCGCAATGTCGGCCCCTGACCCAGGGGCGCTCACGACTCGCCCCCGCGGCCTACTGGCGACGCTCCGCGGAGCCGCATCCCCGTCCCCTGGAGGGCGACGCTCCGCGGAGCCGCATCCCCGTCCCCCTGGAGGGCGACGCTCCGCGGAGCCGCATCCCCGTCCCCCTGGAG
>JAFGRS010000913.1 GCA_016935045.1 Lentisphaeria bacterium
CTCCAGGGGATGCGGCTCAGCAGGAGCTTCGCCCTCCAGGGGATGCGGCTCAGCGGGAGCTTCGCCCTCCAGGGGATGCGGCTCAGCAGGAGTTTCGCCCTCCAGGGGATGCGGCGTCGAACGGATCCACGGGAACGCCGGACGGGTACGGCAGCGCCCGGGAAGGTGAGGATGGAACATGACGCGCGCCGTGATCTTCGACATGGACGGGGTGTTGACGGACTCCGAGCCGGTGATCAACGCGGCCGCGATCGCGGGCCTGCGGGAATACGGCATCGATCCGAAAGCGGAGGATTTCCGGCCCTTTGTCGGCATGGGGGAGGACCGTTACATCGGGGGTGTGGCCGAGGCCTACGGCCTGGTGTACCGCCCCGAGATGAAGGCCCGGGTCTACGAGATCTACCTGGAGATCCTGCCGGGCCGGATTGCGGCGTTTCCGGGGGTGCACGAACGGGTGGCGGCCCTGCGTGAGCACGGTGTGGTCCTGGCGGTGGCTTCGAGCGCGGACCGGGTCAAGGTCGAGGCGAATCTGCGTGGCATCGGCCTCGACCTGAGCCAGTTCGCGGCCATTGTCGTGGGCGAAGACGTGACACGGAAGAAGCCCGCGCCGGACATCTTTCTGTGCGCCGCCTCGCGGCTGGGGGTGGCGCCGGCGGCGTGCTGCGTCGTCGAGGACGCGGTCAACGGCGTTCTTGCGGCCAAGGCGGCGGGGATGCGCTGTGCGGCCGTAGAGCAGAGTTTTCCGGCCCCGGTGCTGGCCGCCGCCGGTCCGGATGTCATTCGGCCGGGGGTCGGGGACCTGAGCTTCGAGGACCTGGGTCTGGCGGCGCCGTCGGCGGGGCGTTCCTGATCGTCTCGCAATCGTCTCGATTCCAGGAGAACGGTGCCCGCGAGGCCGCGGGGCGGTCCAGAATGCGTGCCCGCGAGGCCGCGGGGCGGTCCGGAAAACGCGTGCCTGCCGGGTGTGCGGCGGCGGGTCAGCGCAGGGTCACCTTGGGCGGATCGCTGAAGTCCCGGTATTTGCCGGCGATGTCGGCGGTGGCCGTATCGCCGTCGTGGATCAGGACGCGGTAGCGGAAGGTGAGGGATGCCCCGGCCTCGAGGGTGTGGCTGCCGTCGGCCGTCTTGTCGCGCAGGAAGTGGGACAGTCCGAAGGGGTTGGCGGTCATGAGGCCGTAGTTCCGCACGTGCCAGTAGGTGGGATGGCGGAAGTTCGCGGGGTGGTCGAGGATGGCGATTCCGACCGTGTGTGCTCCCACGGGGCCGACGTAGTCACACCACTCCGCTCTCTTGCCCCAGGTCTGGCCTTCGTCGACGCCGCCGGCGCCATTGACGATGGTGCCCGGGCCCGACGCGTCCATGCTGCTGGCCACGCGGATGGAGCAGATGCCTCCTTCCTTCGTGTCGCCGAAGCGCACGGGGCCCTCCGTGGCGCGGAAGGTCACCTCGAGGTCCACGGCCCGAAGCGCCGCGGGGAGCCGCCAGACGGTGATCTGCCGGGACTCTTCGAGGACCTTGGCGCCTTTTTCGGAGAGCCAGTCCAGTTCGCAGGCGATGCGGCCGTAGACCGGGCCGGATTCGAGGGCCGTGAACTGGCGCACCCTCTGGGTCCCATGGCCGGCCCTGTTCTCGCTCCAGTTGTCGGAGCCGTTCACGTCGCCCCAGGCCACCCAGAAGCTCTTGTGATGGGGATGGTCCTGCTTCTCGCCCGCCACGTCCGTCCGGATGGGGTAGGCCCGGGTCACGGGCTGACCGTGGGGCCCGATGAGCGGATGCAGGAACGGCCGCGCCCAGCGCGAGGCGTAGTGGAACTCGCTGAAGAGCACCCCGTCGATGCCGATGGCGACGCTGCCGTCGTCCCTGCGATCGAGCGCGACTCCCGCGCCCGCCTTAGGACCGTCCCCCTGCTCGAACAGCAGCCCGGCGGGCCGGCCGGGTTCGAGGCGGGGTTCGATCCAGGCGACCTCGTAGGCGCCGTTCCCGAGCGCACGGACCTGGCAGGGAACGGGGTCTCCATCGGGCCGGCGGCGCAGCACGAGGCGCTCGGCTCCCATGTACCCCAGGGGCACTGCCGCCGTGACCGGGCAGTTCCGGCGCGGCCTGTCGCCGCCGTCGATGCTGATTTCGATCGCCATGTGTGCATCCTCCAGGCATTCCGCGCCATCCGTCGGCGGCCCGGGGCGCGTTGCCCTCGGGTCCACGAACGGGCGCCGCCTTCTCCTCAGGGATTGGGCCGGGGCGCCTCCGCGAATACGCGTTGCAGGAATTCCAGGCTGGAACGGGCAATCCGTTCCGCGCCGTAGGAGAAATCGAAGACCTCGACCGAAGCGACATCATCGTAGCCGATGTCGCGCAGCGCGGCGACGATGGGGGCGTAGTCCGTGTCTCCCCACCCCGGGCCGTTGCGGTTGGCGTCGTTGACGTGGAGGTGGCCGACGCGTCCCGCCGCTTCGCGGATGATGGTGCCGAGGGGTCGTCCCTCGTCGCACATGGCCTTGACATCGAGGTGGGCGCGGAAGCGTGGGTGGTCGATTTCGGCGACCAGTTCGAGGGCCTGTGCCACGGTGTTGACGAAGTTGGTCTCCGAGCGTGCGAGGGGTTCGAGGCAGAGGGTGACGCCGCGCTCCTCGGCGTCGGGCAGCAGGGCCCGGAAGGTATCGACGGCCCATTGGCGGGCCTGTTCGGGATCGCATCCCGGCAGGACATTGCGTTGTTTGGGCGAACCGATGACCATGCGGTCTCCCCCGAGGTCGCCGCAGAGGCACACGAGGGCCCGCAGGTAATCCAGGGTCCGCTGCCGGACCTCGGCCGAGGGATGGTTGATGTAGAGCCCGGCCGGGCTGACGAGCAGCCAGTGCAGCCCGATGATGCGGACCCCACGCTGTTCGGCCGCCGCGCGGATGCGGGCGCGTTCCCCGGCGGCGACCGAACGGGCGTCCTCCGCCAGGGTGAAGGGCGCCACCTCGATGCCCTCGTAGCCCACGTCGGCGGCCAGGCGCAGGGCGGCATCGATGGTCCATCCCTGGCAGAACTCGTTGCACATGGCGAAGATCATCAGAGCGCTTCCTTCACGACTCCCGGGGTATGGGGCCCCGCAGCATGGCAACCAGAAGCTGCACGGCATGGCGCAGGTCCGCGGCACTGACGGTCTCGGAGGGTGAGTGCACGTAGCGGCAGGGGATGGACAGGCAGCCGCTCGGGATCCCGTCCCGCGCCGTCTGGACGGCCCGGGCATCGGTGGTGCCGCCGGGCAGGACCTCGCGCTGGTAGGGGATGCCTTCCCGTTCGGCGGTCGCGATCATCCAGTCCTTGACCCAGGGCGTGGCGAGCATGCCGCTGTCCTTGATCTTGATCGCCGGCCCGGCATCGAGGCGGACCGCCATCTTGACCGCCGGTTCGGGGGTGTCCCCGGCCAGCGTCACGTCCACCGCGATGCCCACGTCCGGCGCGATGCCGAAGGCGGCCGTCGTGGCGCCCCGCGTGCCGACTTCCTCCTGCGAGCTGAAGACAAAGAAACAGGTATGGGGCGACTGCCCGAGGGCCCTCATGACCTCCACCAGCACGGCGCAGCCGACGCGGTCATCCATGGCCTTGCCCGTCACATGGCCGCCCACCGTCACCGTGGGCTGGAGAAAGCACCCCGCATCCCCCAGGGCCACGGGGCAATCCTCCCGGGACGCGGCCCCCACGTCGACATAGAGCGCCTCCATCGGCGGCACCTGGGCGCCGCTCTTCAGCTTCTCGCAGCCGATGACGCCGATGGCACCGTTCGCGAACAGCACCCGACCCCCCAGTTCGAGCATGGGGTTGACCCCGCCGATGGGCTGCACCCGCACAAACCCCTTCTCGTCGATGTAGGACACCATGACCC
>JAFGRS010000914.1 GCA_016935045.1 Lentisphaeria bacterium
CTCCAGGGGATGCGGCTCAGCAGGAGCTTCGCCCTCCAGGGGATGCGGCTCAGCAGGAGCTTCGCCCTCCAGGGGATGCGGCTCAGCGCGAGCTTCGCCCTTCAATCCGAGATACGCATGCGATCGTGGAGGGCGAAGCTCCTGCTGAGCCGTTTCCCGATTCCTGCCCGGGTCGACTGGGCGGTTGCGTTTCCCGGCTCGGGCGCCTTGAGCAACGTCCTTCCCCTGTCTATAGTTCCCATGGCTGCATGCCTTGCGCGGATCTCTGCCTGGCGTGGGGGCCGCGTCCGGGCTGTCGCCCTGTGGTGGAGGAACCAGGGAAGAACGCCGTAGCGGAAGAGCGGATGGCGAAATCGATCTCCATTGTGGACGTGGCCAAACATGCCGGGGTCTCCGTCTCGACGGTTTCCCTGGTCATGAACAACCGTCCCAACGTGTCTCCGGAGACCGCCGAGGCCGTCTGGTGTTCCGTCAAGGCCCTGGGCTACCGTCCGGGAGGACCGAGCGGCAGGAAACGCGGTCCCAAACCGGGTCCCCGCCAGCCTGTGCGCAACCCGCAGATCCTGGTTCTCCAGACCGGGTTCCCCGCCGCGCACTTCAGCGGCGATATCTGGACGGCACTGCTGCACGGCATCCTCGAAGCCCTGGCGGGGCGCGACGCCGCACTCCAGCTTCTGCGTGTCCAGGATGAGGACGAGGCCTGCGACTCGGTGCGCCGTCTCAGTCCCCAAGGCGTGCTCCTGGTGGGGACTGTCCGGCCCGGTCCCCTGGGCGAGTTGCTGAAGCGCATCCCCTGCGTGCAGGCGTTGGGAGACCCATCCCACGAGGAACCCTGGGACTGCGTGACCTGCCATGCGGCCGGCATCGGCCGGCTGGCGGCACGCTGGCTGTCCGAGAGGGGCCGCACAAGGTGCGTCGCCGTGACCAGCGGGAACGGGTTCGTGGGCGATGCGGTGCTGCCCTTCCAGGGCGCGCTGGAAGGGGCCGGGGGCACGGTCGAGCATGTGCCGTCGGGGGAGGCGTTGTCCTGGGATGGCATCTTCCCGGTGCTGCGCCTCTCCCGCGCACGGGTCCTGTTTCAGGAGTGCCTGACCAAGGCAGGGAACCCGACCGGGTTCTTCCTGGACAGTGAGCTTCTGGCCTGCGGCCTGTGTCGTTTCTGCTCGGACTGCGGCCTCGAACTGGGTCGGGACATGGATGCGGTGTGCACCTCGGTTCGCGCGCCGCTTTCCCCTGCCCCGCAGAAGTTTCCGGCGGTGATCGGCATTCATCCCGAGCAGATCGGGATGCAGGCGGTGGACCAGATCCTGTGGCGCATGGAGCACCGCTACGAGCCGCACATGACGCGGCTGGTATCCCCCTCCCTGCTGGAGGCCCTCTAGCGGCGCTTCAGAGGCGCCGCTGGAGCGGAGCCGCGATCCGCTGCCCATGGCCATCCGCCTCACCAGACATCGAGCAGCCATTCCGCCGGCAACCAGCCATTCGCATTCCCGGTACAGACGAAAGCCCATGCGCCCGTCCGCTCGAGGAGCACGACCCGCGTGCCCTGTCCCACCCGGACGGGACCCTCCGCGACCGCCCCGGGCGCGTCCCGCAGAAGCGCATCCCAGGACACCCGCACCAGGGACCCGGGACGGTAGGGCCCCACCCACTGCGTGAAGGCCAGGCACAAGCCGACCAACGCCAGTGCCGCGGCAGACGTCCGAACCGCAGCGTAGCGCCGGCCTCGAAGGCGCAGGGCCCCTGCCGCGACGGCGCCCAGCAGGAGACACAGGGCGGCAAGGCAGAGCCACTCGTCGGGGCGCAGTGCATCGCGCAGGGGCAGAGGATAGGCAAGGGCTTGGCCCTGCCGGGTCCCGAGGATCTCCTGCCGCAGCCACCCTACGGCCTCCCGTGCCGGCCGGTTCCGCGGCTGCAGACGCAGGGCGCGTTCGTAGAGGGCCAGGGTCTCTGCCCGGCGGCCTGCGAACCACGCCGCATTGCCGAGATTCAGGAGCAGCGCGGGATGGTCGCCCAGCCGTTCGCGCAGGTCGTGCCACAGTCGATAGGCCGCGGCATGGTCCCCGCGAAGCCACGCTTCCCTGGCGAGGGCGGTCGGATCGGAGGCGCCATCGAGGGCGCCTTCCCGCGCCGGCCCCGTCGCCGCCGTCAGGAGCAGGAGGATCGCCGACAGAGCCGACCGCACCCCGGGCCGGATCCCGTCGAGGGAGTCACGCCTCCGGCGGAAGCGCCCGGTCTCCGCCTGCCGCAGCAGCCGAGCCAGCTCGGGCAGGCAGGAGTCCAGCACAGCCGCCGCTTCCGTGACCGTGGTGCCGGGGGACAGCCCAAAGGCGAGGCGGATATCCTCCAGCACCGCCCCCAGATCCGCACCGGGGTCCGGAAGTCGAGTCCGCAGCCGGTCCAGGGCGGCGCGGCGCCGCCCGGCAAGGCTACGGGCGAGCTCGCGGCGGCGTGCCTGGCGCTGCAGCACGAAGTCCGCCAGCATTGCCGCCAGCAGGAGGCCTGCCGCCGCGCGTCCGTGCGGCACGGGCCGTCCCGGCCTGCCCTGGTCGAGGCCGTGGAGGGAACTCAATGCGGTGGGCAGGGCCGCTCCCCGATTCCAGGAGCCGGATGCGGCCTCGACATGGACGGGGAGAGGCAGGGCGTGGGGCACGTAGGCCGTTCCGTCAAAGGTCGAGAAGCGCAGGAGGGGGGGATGCAGGGGCACGCCCAGGGCCACGGCCTGCCAGCGCAGAACGGCTTCGCCCGGAGCCTTCTCCCGTTCCATGGCGGCGTGGGAGAGCCGGATGATCCTCGTGTCCAGTTCCGGGGGCCGCAGCAGCAGGGCGCTGCCATCCCCGCGCAGGTGCAGAGTCAGCAGGAACGGCTCGCCGCAGACCACGCGCTCCTGGGACGCCTCGACCTCGGCGTGCCACGAACCGCAGAGGCCGGCAAAGACGGGCACATCGAGCGGGGGCGGGGGCAGAGGCAGGACCTCGACCGTAGGCAGGTCCGTCTCCCGGGTGACGGCATCCCGCAGGCAGGGCGCATGGAAGTTCACTCGGAACATGGGGTGCAGCGTGAGTTCCGTATCGCGCAGGGGGCCGGGCGGCAGGCGGGGGACTCGGTGCGTGACCCGCAGGCGGCTCCGCAGCGGACCGCTCCGGAGGGGGACGATCTCGCACGTCCACGCCGAGGCGCCGCTGCCCGGCAAGGGACCCAGCACACGCCCCCAGGCATGCTCGAGAAGCAACTCGGCGTGGGCCTCCCCGGGAACCGCTACCCCAGGCAGCGGAGAATCCACCCGGACCAGCAGCCGACTCCCCGGGAAAACGGCCTCGGACGGGAGGCCCGGAAGGGAATCCGGCGCTCTCTCCCCGCCGCGGAGCGCACAGCCAAGGAACACACACGCAGCAACGGCGCCGACGCCCCGCGGACCGCGAGCGGAAGTCAGAATGCCGAATGCCTGCATGGCGCCCATGGTAGCCGTCGCTCACCGTCCTCCGGCGCCAGCCAGCCACCCTCCGCCGCAGTCCCGCTCGACGGCGGCGGCGAGGGCGGCGGCCCTTCCGGGGCAATCGCTGCGGCGGTCGTGTTCCTCCCAGGGATCGTTCTCCAGGTCGAACAGGAGGGGCGGGGACGTGTTCCGCAGCACGAGTTTAAACCGTCCGTCATACGCCAGCCGCCAGTCGCCCAGTCCGGAGGTGACCTCCCGCCTGACCGGACGATCCCCTCCCGCCAGGGCAGGGCGCAGATCCACGGCGTCCATGCCGGGGAGGGGGGGCTGGCCGGCAAGGGCAAGGAAGGTGGCGGTCAGGTCGTGCAGGCTCACGGGGTCTTCCCGAACCACCCCTTCACGTACTCCCGGTCCGGCTACGATCAGGGGGATGCCCACCGCGGCCTGGCGCCATGTGCCCTTGCCCCAAAGACCATGATCACCCAGCATCTCGCCATGGTCGCTGGCGTAGACCACCAGGGTATTCGCCAGTTCCCCCCGTTCCTCCACCCTGGCCAGGAAGCGCCCGATCTGGCGATCGATGTTCTCGATCATGGCCGCGTAGTGCCGTCGGTTGCGCAGCAGCCCCTCCCTGTCCCGGTCCTCGTTGGCGTGGGGTCCCGGAAGGAGGGCCTCCGCCCAGCACTCGTGCATGCGTGCCGTGACATCCATCGGGTTGTGCGGACCGGTGAAGTTGACAACCAGATGCCAGGGACAGTCCCGGGGAAACCCGTCCAAAAACAACAACCCGTTGTCGCTCAGCCAGTTGTCGCAGTAGGCCTC
The DNA here is from genome assembly GCA_016935045.1 of Lentisphaeria bacterium. Lineage (GTDB taxonomy): Bacteria > Verrucomicrobiota > Lentisphaeria > Oligosphaerales > JAFGRS01 > JAFGRS01. The sequence continues at coordinate 4,259 of JAFGRS010000914.1, forward strand.
CTCCGGGAGCGCGGTGACGTAGGCCCCCATGTGGCGCCTCATGCCTGCATGCTCCGCAACATAGGTCTCCGCCAGGCCGCGGGATGCCAGGTAGGCAAGGTAGGGCCCCCGCGCTCGACCGGCAGCCCGGTAGCTGGCGCTGCCGTCCATCTTGCCCTCGTTGTCGATCCCTTCCGTGAAACCCCATTCCGGCAGCAGCCGGGAACCGTCCAGTCCCCAGTCCATGGCGCCCGGGGCGCGGGTGTCCTTGTGCAGGTCGAACTTGCCGACGCCGGCAACCCGGTAGCCTCCCCGGCGCAGGGCCTGGTAGTAGGTCGGCTGGTCAAGAGGATAGTTGCTGTGGTTGTCCGGGACACGGCAGCGGTCGTAGTCCCTGCCGGAGGCCAGGCACGCCCTGGCGGGAGCACAGAGCGGGGAAGGAGTGATCGCGTGCCGGAACACGGCGCCCCGGGCGGCCAGCCGGACCAGGTTCGGAGTGCGCAGGGGCAGTTCCGGGTTCAGCCCGGTCCAGTCCCAACGGTGCTGATCGGGCAGGAAGAAGAGAATGTTCGGGACGCCGTCTCGCGACATGACAACCACTCCGGATGCGCCTGCAACCGTTCCAGGCTCTCCACCACCGAACCATAGCACCCCCCCCAGCCCCGAACAACCGGGACGCGTCATCCCCAGCCCCGACGAATATGGTGTCTGCATATCCCCGGAGGGCTGCTCTGTTGTTTTTGGTTGCGGCAGCGGGGCACGGCGAGTCCCCGC
>JAFGRS010000167.1 GCA_016935045.1 Lentisphaeria bacterium
AATCGGTTCCCGCCGCCACTGCCCTTGCGGCAGTGGAGCGCCGATTCGGGGTGAGGGAGCGCGGCCGCGCCCCCTCCCCGCCCTCCTGTCGGCGCTCCTCCACCGGGACAAGCCCGGCGGCGGGATCTTGAAACAGCCCTGGGGGTTCCGCGGGGGTGGTTCAGGACTCTCCGCATGGCTGATCAGGGAATGTGGGAGGCGCACTTCGTGCGGCGATTCCGAGGCCGGGAGCCATCGCCGGTGGACTTTCGACAACGCTCAGGTTCTGCGAGAGATCGCGCCGGGGAGCGGAGAGGAGGCTACGGACGTCCCATCGCCTTGACCGCGAGGACGCCCGCCAGGGCGAGGAGGCAGACCGCGGCCAGGACGACGAGGGATTTCAGCGCCCCGCCGGTCCGGGAGTCGGGATCACGGGGCGAGGGTTGCACGCCGGTCGGGTCCGGGGCGGGGATCGGGGGATCGCCGGTCGCCGGCCGTGCCGGAGCCGAGTGCACGGCATCGGGGGCGCGGGATCGGCCGGGGACCGCTTCGGGTCCCCCGGCAGCGGCCCTCATGGGGCTGGGAAGGAGAGCCGCCGCGGTGGGCCCCGGAATCTGCCAGCCGCGCCTGGCGCCGGCAGAGAACGAACTCGCCGGCAACGGCCGCTGGCAGCCCCGAGAGCCCGGGACCGTCAACAGGCCACCCGCACGTCCACCGCCGGCGACGGGACCGGCTGCAGCCAGAAGAGCCGCCGCCAGCGCCAGAAACCCTCCCCACCTCATGCGAGTCTGCATGGCATACACCTCCACCGGTCGCGGATACCGGCGATGAACCCCGCCGGCGCCCGCCATGCTTTGCCCTCACCATAGCACGCTGGACGGGGAAATGGGAGAATCCGTTGGGGGAAGGCAGGGCTGTTTCGAGATTCCAACGCCGCCGCCGGGCTTGTCCCGGTGGAGCGCCGATAGGAGGTAAGGAGGGGGTGCGGCCGTGCCCCCTCTCCCCGAATCGGCGCTCCACTGCCGCAACGGCAGTGGCGGCGGGAACCGATTCGCCGGATCTTAAAACAGCCCTGGGGGGAAGGCAGCGGCGCGAAGGGTCTCCGCGCCCCAGGGGTCAGGATGGTCGCGAGCATTCCCGGGTTGTCTGAGGCATTCCCCTTTCCTTGTGGCGGGTAGGGGTGCAGGCGAGCCGGGCGGGCTATATTCCACGCTTTGTTCCGCAAGCGTCCCTGGCCCCCTGGCACAGGCGGTCGTGGTGGTGGAGTGCAGTCATGGAATTCCGTTCGCGGGAATCGCATCGGGAGTGGCTTCAGGGTCAAGCGGTTCTTCCTGCCGGGTTTCGGGTCGGGACGACCCGCTTCGGGTTCGAGCCGATGGAGGTCCCCAGGCGTGCCACCATGACCCTGACGCTGCTGGCGGTCGATGCTCCGACACCGGATTTCGCGGCTGTGTTCACCCGGAATGCCTTTCCCGGCGCGCCGGTTCTGATCGGTCGCGGCCGGCTCATGTCCCCCCGCCTGGGGGCCATCCTGGTGAACAACAAGATCAGCAACGTATGCGCTCCGGACGGCGTCAACAGCAGCGAACGGCTGTGCGCCGAGGTGGCCCGATCTCTGGCGCTGCAGCGGGAGCAGGTCCTGCCCTGCTCCACCGGCGTGATTGGCTGGCGTCTGCCGGTGGCAGCCATGCTCGCGGCCCTGCCCGAAGCTGTGAACGAACTCCAGGGGGGCACGATTCTCCCCGCCGCGGAAGGCATCATGACCACCGATCTGTACCCCAAGGTCCGACGCGTGGAACTGGGTGGCGGCAGCATCGTGGGCATCGCCAAGGGTGCGGGGATGATCGAGCCCAACCTGGCCACCATGCTCGTCTTCATCCTGACCGACATCGCGGTGCCGCGCGCGACACTGCGCGGCCTGCTGCCGAAGGTGGCGGCGGACACCTTCAACGCCATCAGCATCGACTCGGACACAAGCACCTCCGACACCGTGGTGGTCCTCTCCAGCGGGAACGTGCAGGGCGTGACGCCCGAAGCCTTCGCGGAAGCCCTGCGCACCGTGTGCGGAGACCTGGCGGAAGACGTGGTCCGCAATGGCGAGGGCGTGCACCACGTGGTCAAGGTGACGGTGTGCGGCGCTCCCGATGCCGAGCTGGCCCGGGCTGTCGCCAAAGCGGTGGTCAACTCGCCGCTGTTCCAGTGCGCGGTGGCGGGCAACGACCCCAATGTTGGCCGCCTGGTCTGTGCCGTCGGCAAACACCTGGGCAGGCACTGCCCCGGCCTGGATGTCAGCCGTTGCCGCATGGCCATCGGCGGCCATACGGTGTTCGACCGGGGTGTGTTCCGTCTCGACCCCGGCCTGGAAGGGGACCTGGCGGAACACCTCAAACGGGCCGAGATGTACCGCAGCGGTCCCCCTGACGAGCACGGGGTCTTCCGGCCCCCGGTCTCCTGGCCCGTGCACGAACGCTCGGTCGTGGTCAGCATCGACCTCGGCACGGGAAACGCCAGCGCCGCCGTCATCGGCGCCGATCGGACCCACGAGTACATCAGCGAGAACGCGGACTACCGCAGCTAAGGGCCCGCGCGGACCCTAAGTACTCGCGGACGGAAATACGATGACGTTGGCCGAGGCGGATTTGGATGCCGG
>JAFGRS010000915.1 GCA_016935045.1 Lentisphaeria bacterium
CCCCCGCCACCGCCGGGCTCAATCTCCCGCCACCGCCGGGCTCGTCCCGGTGGGGCGATGATCCGCCGGGGAAATCCCCCGCCGGCGGCGCTACATTCTCCTCATGCGTACAACCGCGACATCTCTTCTGATCCTCCTCGCCGGCACCCTCCACCCGGGCAGGGCCGCCGTCCCGTCCGCGCTCTCGGAGATCGGCGTCAACCTCGCCGGCGCCGAATTCGGCAAGGTCCCCGGCCTCTACGGCAAGGACTACACCTACCCCGGCGCGGCCCAGCTCGACACCTGCCGCCGCAAGGGCCTGCGCATTATCCGCCTGCCGTTCCGCTGGGAACGCCTGCAGCCGACCCTCCTGGGGGAACTCGACGCCGCCGAACTCGTCCGTCTCGATGCCGTGGTCGAGTTGGCCCGGGCGCGGGACCTCTCCCTTCTCCTCGATATGCACAACTACGCGCGCTACGGCGGCCAGCTCATCGGCAGCGAGGCCGTTCCCGTCCCCGCCTTCGTCGATGTCTGGCGACGGATCGCCGAGCACTACCGCGACAACGACACGGTTGCGGCGTACGGCCTGATGAATGAACCCCACGACACCAAGGGCCTTTGGCCCGCCGCGGCCCAGGCCTGCGTCGACGGGATCCGTGCCGTCGACACCCGGCACGCCCTCGTGGTCTGCGGTGACGGCTGGAGCGGCGCCCATTCCTGGGCTCGCATCAACGGCAAGTTCCTGCTGCACGACCCCGCGGACAGTCTCCTTTACGAAGCGCACCAGTACTTCGACCGCAATTCCTCCGGCTCCTACCGTGGCACCTACGACGAGGAGGGGGCCCATCCGGACATCGGCGCAGATCGCCTGCGGCCCTTTCTCGACTGGCTGCAGGAGCACGGGGCGCGGGGCTTTATCGGCGAGTTCGGGGTGCCCGACACCGATCCGCGCTGGCTGGTGGTACTCGATCGTTTTTTGGCCGCCATGCGGCGGCATGGGATCGGCGGGACCTACTGGGCCGCGGGGCCCTGGTGGGGAACGTACCCCCTCTCCATCGAACCCCGCGACGGCGCGGACCGCCCCCAGGTGGCCGTCCTCGATTGGCACCTCATTCCCCGGGATCCGCGGGCACCCAAGCCCTGGGCCGAGGCCGCCGAACAGGCCGAACGGGCCGCCCGCGAGCGCCGGGCTCTGGAACAGCGGGGCGTCAGGATCCTCCACGACTTCGGGTCACGCAAGGAGTCGTACCACTACGGCAATGAAGGCTCGACTTTCGACAGCGCCCAGACCATCGACGAGGGACGCCAGGTCCGTAGGATCAGCTACCGACATGTCGGCGACATCGCCTGGGTCGGCATCGGCATCTACTTCGGCAGCCTCGACTGCAGCGGCCGCGCGGCGTTCTCCCTCGAAGTGCGCGGCGAGAAACCCTGCCGCATCGAGGTGAAAGCCTACACCACCGACGGACGACGCTTCAGCGGCCTGTTCGACGTCGGCGGCGATTGGCAGGAGCTTGTCATCCCCTTTGCAGCCCTTACCAGCGACGGAGTCGGCCTCCCTGCCGCGGACCGCATCGAGAAGATCGAGCTGCAGCCCGGCGTCGATCGCGAAGGCAACGCCCTGATCCTCGGCCGGTTCTTCCTGCCGCCGGCCCCCTGAGCAGGAACATCACCGGGGTCCCATCGGGGCCCAACCTACGTTTTTTCTGCGCTCTGGAGCCCGCGGTCCTCCGCGGTATCCCTCGGTACGTGCCGCCGGACCGGGGGTCCGGGGGGCCTTGTGGATGTGCCTGTCAGGCACCCCTCGGCCGCCGGAGGCAAACACCGAGATGGGGAGTATGCCCGCGACGCCGCGGGCGTTGCAGGCAAGGAGACCGCCTCCCATCCCAGAATTCGCTATCCGCTCCCTACCGGTCCTCCGCCCAAATGGCACGGATGGTCTCTTCCTGGCCGAATCCGTTGGGGCAGGCCGGGCTCCTCGTGTTGGCTTCGTACCACCGCAGGCCGTCCACGGGGTCTGCCAGGCAGCGGCTTCCCGGCATCTGCAGAAAGCCATTGACATCGTGCTCGCGGACCCATCTCCAGGCGTAGCGCAGCCAGGCGTTCCGATAGGCTTCGGGTTGGTGCGCGAACCAGCAAATCTCGTCGTACCCCCAGGTCCAGTAGGGCCTGCCGCCTTGGCCGCCCTTGCCACTCGAACCCCAGTTGTCGAATTCGACCAGATACGGAAGACTGGCGCACTCCCAGCCGCTCGGGGTGATGCCCCCGCGGCTGCGCCCGAAGAGGCTATCCAGGTAGCCCATCTCGAGCATTCCCTCCTGCGGCGTTCCGGCCACTTCCCTGATGCGCAGCGGGAAGGAATGGAAATCGAACAGCAGCCGGTTCTCGAACCGGGGTCCGCCGCAGGGCGTATGCGCATCGCAAAGCACGACGTGCCGCCGGGCGTGTCGGGAAGCGTGGGCCCGGACTCTCCCGAGCACATCGCGCCAACCCGCAAAGTCCCTGTCCGCGGCACCGACCAGCGCCACCTGGCCGAAGTGAATGGCCTCCATGCCCGCGTCGATGTACTGCCGCGCCAGGAAGGTGAACCACATGCGGGTCTCGAGCTTGCTCATGTCCGGGACCGATGCTCCCTGCCGCCAATGGTTGTGGTAGCGTCCGCCGTCAAAGAGCATCGCTGCGTAGCGGAAATTCCGGTCCTCTGCCGGTGCGCCGAATGCCGCGAAGAGCCAGTCCGGTACGGCAAGCGAGCCGACCTGCGTGGTTACGATTTCGAAGATGCCCGCCTGCAGGATCAGCTCCGGATCGGCTTCGTGTGCCTGCGCCGCTACGGTCCGTGCCGCCGCCAGCTTGCGCGGCAGGTCCGACTCACCGCCCCAGAGATAGAGTGTCCGCCCCGCGAACTTCGCCCCCAGGGCACGCAGCATGCGGAGATCGTCCCCTGCGTCCTTGCGGCCCGTGCACAGATCCATCATCGTGATCGAGCGGGACAGGTAGCTCTCCAGGACCTCCCTTGGCATCGTTCCGTCGAATCGGTAGTCAGGGGTGCGGGCGTCCGCGGCAGCCACGGCCGCGCAGGCAAACAGTACAGGCACCGGCAGTCCCAGGGATGGCATGCGTTGCTCCTCGACGGTATGCTGACGTCCGTGCCGAACGGAAGAGAGTATAGCCTCCGGTCGCGTTCCCTGGAAGCCAGGTTCTCCGCAAACCGGCCGGATCCCCAGCACGGGGCGCGGCCCTCCGCGCACCATCCCCTCTCCCCGGTACGGGGCGCGGCCCTCCGCGCACCATCCCCTCTCCCCGGTACGGGGC
>JAFGRS010000168.1 GCA_016935045.1 Lentisphaeria bacterium
CCGGATGCCCTGGCCCGGGCCCACCGCGCCAAGGGCTACACCGCCGCCTATGCCCCGAGGGTCAGCCTCGATGACCCCGACCGCATCCGGGCCTACCGGGATGCCTTCGCGCGGGCAGGCGTCCTCATCGCCGAGGTCGGCTACTGGGACAACCTCCTCGATACCGACGCGGAGATCCGCATGCAGCACCGGCGCCGCATGCTCGAAGCCCTGGCCCTGGCGGACGCACTCGGGGCCCGGTGCGCGGTGGACATCCTGGGGTCCTATTGCCGGGGCCGGGGCCCCGACCACCACAGCGCCCGCAATTTCTCGAGCGAGGCCTTCGACGAAGCGGTCGAGCTGGCCCGCTTTCTGATCGACGAGGTGAACCCGTCGACGGCCTGTTTCGCCTACGAGATTTTCCCCTTCAACGTCGTCGACAGCCCCACCGAGATCGCGCGCCTGATCCGGGCCGTGGACCGGCCCCGTTTCGGCGTCCACCTCGATCTGGCCAACCTGATCAACGGCCCACGCGCCTACTTCGCCAGCGGCGACGTCATGCGCGAGTGCGTCCGCCTCTTCGGCAACCGCATCGTGGCCGCCCACGTCAAGGACATCCGGCTGCGGGAGCCGGCCATCAGCGTGATCCTCGAAGAAGTCCCCGCCGGCGAGGGCGGGCTGGACCTGGCCGCCTTCGCCAGGGAAGTGCAGGCTCTGCCCCAGGAGGTGCCTTTCATGCTCGAACACCTGCAGGGCGAAGAGCAGTACGACCGCGCCGCGGCCCACGTCCGCAAGGTGGCCGCCGCCGAGGGCATCGAGCTGTAGTCGGACGCTGCCCCAAGAAGGGTCTCCCGCCTCCACCGTCCTTGCGGCAGTGGCGCGAAGACTGGGGCGGATGCCCGCGGGTTGGGTTCTGCCTCGCACGGTGGACGGAGGACAGGCACGCTATGGATACCCCCAATGTCACTCGTCGGAACGCGTTGCGGCTGATGGGCTGCGCCGGGGCGTGCAGCGTCCTGCCGCGCGGCTGGGGGGCGTCGGTCCCGATGACTCAGCGCAGGCCCAACATCCTGGTGATCATGTCCGACGAGCACAACGCGTCGGTGACGGGGTGCTACGGCAACGGCATCGTGCGCACGCCGCACCTGGATGCCCTGGCCGCCCGGGGGGTGACCTTCGACGCCTGCTACACCGCCTCGCCCCTGTGCGTGCCGGCCCGCCTGGCCTTCACGTCCGGAAAGTACATCTCCCGCAACGGCGCCTGGTCCAACAACTGCTGGCTGCCCTCGGACGATGTCGCTTCCCTGCCGCGGGTGCTCAACGCAGCGGGGTACGACACGGTGCTGTGCGGCAAGATGCACTACGACCGCGAGCGCCGGTACGGATTCTCGATGGATCTGGGGATCGGCAACAACAGCCGCAAGACGGGGACCGGGAACCGCCGCGCCGTGGCGGACCTCGAGCCGCGGCCGGGGGTGTCGCAGCGTTTCCAGGACTTCCGCCTGGGTGGGGAGGACGAGAATGGGTGCATGCGGCATGACCTGCAGGTGACCGAGAAGGGGTCGGCCTTCCTGCGCGAGCGCGGGCGGGGGCAGAAGCCGTTCTTCATGCTGGCGGGATACCTGTCGCCGCACTTCCCGCTGATCGTGCCGGAGAAATGGTGGCGGCCGTACGAAGACCGCGTCCCGATGCCGGTGATCCCGCCGGGGCATCTCGATCGGCTGCCCCTGAACTACCGGCATCTCCGCGTCGGCTTCCACAACGAGGACGTGCCGGCGCAGACGGTGCAGCTGGGGCGGGAGTTGTACTACGGTTTCACGGAGTGGTTCGACGACCAGGTCGGGAAGCTCCTCGGCGCCCTCACGGAGAGCGGTCTGGCCGAGGATACGGTCGTGGTCTACACCACCGACCACGGCGAGAACCTCGGCGAGCACGGCCTGTGGTGGAAGAACGCGATGTACGAACACGCGGCCCGGATTCCCCTCGTCGTCAGCTGGCCGGCGCGCTGGGCCGGAGGACAGCGGCGCAGAGAGGCCTGCTCGCTGCTGGACCTGGTGCAGACCATCGCGGAACTGGCGGGACAGGCGTGCCCGGAGGACTGGGATGGCGACTCCCTCTGCCCGTGGCTCGACAATCCCGCGGCGCCCTGGAAGGACCGCGCCCTGTCGCAGTACTACGCCCACAACATCGCTTCGGGATTCGTGATGTTGCGGCAGGGGCATTTCAAGTATGTGTACCATTCTCCCCCCGACCCCGACCACGCCGCCGAGGAGGAGCTGTACGACCTGCGTTCGGGTCCGGGTGAATTCACGAACCTGGCCTCGCGACCGGAGCACCGCCCCCGCTGTCAGACCATGCTGGCCACCGTCGTCCGCGAACTGGGCGAACACCCGGACGAGATCGAGACACGCTGCCGTGCCGACTACGCCAAGGGCTACGGCCGCGCCCCGGCCAAGGGACGCGCGGCCGCCGCCGGCGCCAACGCCCAGCTCATGAACGCCCGCTTCATCGACGGGGACCTGCACTGGGACCACCGCGGCACACCCGGGCGTTTCCGCGTCGAGGCCACGGCCGGGGCCGAGGGTGGCCCCGCCCTGGTGTTCCGCAAGCCCGAGGACGACCCCGCGCCCGTCGACGAGAACTCACACCTGGACCAGTCCGTGCGGGTGCAGCCCCACACGCGCTACCGCCTGGGCATGCGAGTGAAGGCTTCGGCGGACCTGCGCCCCGTCCTGCGGGCGGCCGACGGGAACTTCGGCAGCGTGGTCGAAGTCTTGGCCGGTGACTCCCGCGACTGGCAGGTGGCCCAGCAGGAGTTCGACACCGGCGAGCTGACGGCGGTGCGCCTGCAGTTCTTCGGCGGGGCCCGGGGAAGAATCCGCGAGACCGCCCCCGGCACGAGCTGGCTCGATCAGGTCATCCTCGAACCCGTCGGGAATGCCGAGGATTGAGGGCGCGGAATGCCGCCTGAAGGCGGGACTCCGAACCCCGGAATGTGCTCGTGACCAGGTTCGTAGTACCGGCTTCAGCCGGAATCCCGGGCTCTCTCCGGGACCGCCTGAAGGCGGGACTACGAACCTGGGACGCAACCTCGGACGCGCTGGCAGCAAGGCTCGTAGTACCGGCTTCAGCCGGAATCCCGGGCTCTCTCCGGGGACCGCCTAAAGGCGGGACTACGAACCCGGGACAACGAGCCCGGAGGCCAGCATGTACGACTACCGCATTATGACGCCCGAGCAGCGTGCCGATGTGGTCGCGTTCCGGCATCAGCGCGGTTACCCGCTGCACAGTCCGCCACACCCTGAGACGGAAGCGCCTGAGTTCCGCCTGGTCTCAGCGGCTTGCTGCAACCACGAGGAAGTCCTCGCCTCTTTCGAGCGCCTGACGGAGTTCGAAGGGGAACTCCTGGCCCTGCTGCACGCGGAGTCTGTTCTCGTCGCAGCCTGGGTGGTGCAGCCGAACCACTACCACGCGCTGGTGCGAGTTGCCGACATGCGTGTCTTCTCATTGAAGCTCGGGCAGCTTCACGGGCGCACTTCGCATCGCTGGAATGTGGAGGATAACACGCCTGGTCGGCACGTCTGGTTCCGCTGTCAGGACCGCTGGATGCGATCCCAGCGGCACTTTTGCACGACGCTGAACTACACCCACAACAATCCCGCTCATCACGGCTGGGTAGCGAAGTGGCAGGACTGGCCTTTCTCAAGCGTGCATGCCTACCTGGAGACCAGGGGGCGTAACTGGCTGCTCGCTCTGTGGAAGGAGTATCCGCTCCGGGACTACGGCGCCAAATGGGACGTGTGGAGACGAGGCTCGTAGTACCGGCTTCAGCCGGAATCCCGGGCTCTCTTCGGGACCGCCTAAAGGCGGCACTACGAACCTGGGACCGCGAGCCGTGGCTTCTCTCAGGGGGCCGGATCAGCGGCGGGGGGCGTCGCGATGCGGGCTTCGAGTTCGGCGGGTACCCCGGCCAGATCGACCTTCGGCGTGCCACCGTGGCCCTCGATGAAGAGCACATGGGGCAGGCCGCAGTGTGGCCCGTCGCGGCCGTCGTGTCCGGGGATATCGACGCGTCCCGCGGGCACGTCGCGGCGGTAGACCGCGTCCCGATGGGTGGGGGCCCAGGGGATGCGCAGGTCGGTCGCTTGCCAGGCCTTGTCGAGGGTACAGGTGCCGCGTTCGTGGACGGCGAGGTAGAGGGTGGCGGGTTGGTCCAAGGCGATGGCGTATCCCGGCGCGGGTTGCCGGGAGTCCCCTCGGGTGATGGTGATGCGGGGCAGGGAGCGGAGGGGTTCCGGCAGCTCCTGCAGGAAGTAGGTCCCATGGGTGGTGCGTTCGAGGTGCGGCGGGGGCCGTGGGGGAGACTCGGGGACCCCCACCAGGGCGCGCAATTCCGCGATGTGGTTGCGGCCGACGCCGCGCGGATCGGTGGCGTACTTCGTGCACAGGCTCGCCGCGAATCCGGTGGCGATGCCCATCTGGCCGCAGGTCAGCATGACGCGGGGGCCGCCCAGGCCGACATGGGTGCAGCTGAAACAACGCCCTGCCATCATCAGGTTGGGGACGTTGCGGCTGTAGAGGCAGCGGAAGGGGACCTCGTATTGGCCCACGCGCCGGAAGATGGCCTTGGAAAGGAAATCGGGGGTGCCGGGTTTGGTCTTGGGGTCGAGGATCTGCTGGTAGTGGACGTCGATGTCCCGGCGTTCC
>JAFGRS010000916.1 GCA_016935045.1 Lentisphaeria bacterium
AGCATGAAGAGGAAGTGGAAGCCGATCGCCGCGGACGGATCGGTGATGAAGCGAACGAACTTCGCCCCCGCCAGGGAGGTCAGCAGGGCGCTGGGCCAGTGGTCCTGCCCGTCCGCGTCCGCCGATTCCTCGGGGGCCGGGCCGAAGGCGTCCGCGGCGAGGCGCGCCAGGGTCGCGGGGGAGAGTGTCGTTGCCCATTCCTTGAAGCGTGCTTCGAGTGCCTCGTCCGGCATCGAGGCGGCATCGGGGGCTGATGCTCGCAGGGGTCCTGCCAGGAAGTCGAGGCGTTGCTGCCGCGCGGTCTGTTCCATGGCTTCCCGGGCTGTCTCCGGGCCGAGTCCCTGGCGTGCCAGGTCCGCCGCCATTCCTGCCGGGGGTTCGCCGACGCGGTCGAAGAGGATGGAGGCAAGCAGTTCAGGGGACTGCCGCTCGGGTTCGAGGTTGAGACGGCCGCTGGCGCTCTTCACGGTGTACCCGACGGTCCAGCCCGCCACGACGCTGTAGAACGAAAGGATGATGAAGCCGGCCAGGACCCCCATGACGCCGACCAGGCGCCAGCTCCAGCGGAAAACGGCCAGACCCAGCAGCACGAAGACCACACCCCAGCCCCAGCCGGCAACGGCCTGGAAGACAGTGCCATCGTCGGGACGGACCCCCGCCATGGAGCCCAGTCTCATGACCAGGGCCATGACGCCCAGCAGAAGCAGAGCCATCCCGAAGAGGTGTGCCAGGGCGCTGGAGGAGGGGCAGAGAGTGTGGAAGGCACCGACCGGATTGCGTTGGGTCCGGCGGCCCATGACGATTTCGCACAGCATCACCGGCAGCCCGATGGCCGCGATGCAGAGCAGGTAGATCAGGACGAATGCGCCGCCGCCGTTCTGGCCGGTGATGTAGGGGAACTTCCAGATGTTGCCGAGGCCGATGGCCGACCCCGCGGCCGCCAGCACAAACCCCATCCCGCTGCCCCAGGTCTCCCGTTTTCCGGCTTGGCTGTCCATCGGTTTCCACCTCCCGGAGTGGGTGCCGCCTTAGGGCCCGCGAACGGAAATACGGTGACGTTGGTGGGAGCGCCCGGGGCCCCGCGGGCACCTCTGCATCATCCGGATTCCTCTGAGACGATTCGTAACATGCAAGCCGGAGGCCGCGAAATCCAACCGACGGGCGTTTTCCGGCAGGCTTGCAATATGGTAGAGGCGGTCCGGCCGGCGCGATCCGCGCTTCGGGCCGTTGTCGGCGCGGGGTTCCCGCAGGTTGGAGAGGCAGGTCATGGAGCAGGTGCTGCGGATCGGGGTGGTTGGCGGCGGGATGTTCTTTGACGAGATCATCGGGCCGACCCTCATGGATTTCCAGGGGGGCGGGTTCGCCGGGGCGCTGGGCAGCATCGGTATGAGTTGTTTTGCCAGGGAGGTCGCCGGCATCCGGGTGGAAGTGGCGGCCGTGGGAACGCGCAGTCGCGCCCGGGGCACGGCCGACCGCATCCGCTCCGAATTCCTCCGCTGCTTCCCGGAGACCCCCATCACGGCCTACTACGGGGACGACTGCCCGCACGCGCTGATCGCCGGGGAGGGCCTGGACGTGCTCTTTGTGGCCGGTCCGGATCACCTCCACCACGCGGTCATCCTGGATGCCCTCGAAGCCGGAGTGCACGTGATCACCGAGAAACCCATGTGCCTGCGGGCCGCCGAGGCGGACGCGGTGATCACGGCGGCGGCGCGGACGGGTCTGGTGGTGGCGGTGGACATGCACAAGCGGTACGACCCATTCGTGCGCCACATGATGACCCACAGCCTGCCCCTCTACAACCGCATCTACCGGGTACGGGCCGTGCTGGAGGAGCCTCTGGCGGTAGCGACGGAAGTGTTTCAGTGGGTGGAGCAGTCCAATCCCTTTGCCTACGTGGGGTGCCACTGGCTGGATGTCGTGGCGCACTACATGGGCGTGAAGCCGCGTACGCTGTACGCCAGCGGGGCGCGGATGCTGCTGGAGAACTGGGACCGCTACGTGCGCGAGATCGCGATTCTGCGGGGTCGTGACCCTGCCACCTTCCGGCGGCGGGACGCCATCCACGCCTGGGATGCGCTGAGCGTAAACATCACCTACGACAACGGCATGCGGGGGGACTTCGACAACGCCTGGATCAACCCCGCGGAGTTCGAGGGTGCGGTGAATCAGGAGATCGAGGTATACGGGGTCCTTGGCCGGGGCTTTGTGGACCAGCAGGACCGCGGCTTCCGGGAGACGATCACGGGCGATGGGAGCCGGACCCGGAATCCGGCCTTTGGCGGGCGTGTTCGGGGGGGCTCGGGGCGGGAGGAACTGTACGGCTACGGCAAGGCTTCCATCGCGGCGGGCCTGCTGGCCATTTCCCGGGTGAAGTTCCTGGGTGAGAAGGCGCGGGATCTGGCGGGGACCTACCCGGACGCGCCCAGTCAGCACTGCGTGACCCAGATCATCGAGGCCGCCACGGTGGTGGCCGAACGCAACGATATGCATTTCCGGGAACGAGGCCTCGCTCCCGTGACCGCGGCCCTGACCGAGGACCGCACCCTGGTTCTCGACCCCATCGCTGGGGATCGGGAAATCTACCGCCGCTCCGAGCTTTAGCCTGGACTATGCACGCGACAACCACGAATGGACACGAATTCACACGAATGAGAAGCAGTCGTAGGGCTTTGGACCGTGACGCA
>JAFGRS010000017.1 GCA_016935045.1 Lentisphaeria bacterium
CGCTCCGTGGGGCCGCGTGCAGGTACCGGGTGAAGGGACAGTACCATGGAGCGCACGGGGGCGCAAGCAGTCCCACCGGGAAGGGGGCACGTCACGTGCGCCAGGCCTCACCATGTTGACCGTAGGGCCCGGGCAAGCAGAACGCCGAACGAGATGTCAGCAAAAGACCTGCAAAACAAGTCACCGCCTATGAGATCCCGCCCCCTGGAGCCCGCGATCTCCTGCCGCACGGCAGGATTCGCGGTGGAACGCGGGGACACGGCGGACGATCCGCCTTCGCCAAGGCTTCGGCGGGACAGGTTGCCGGCTCCAGCCGAAGGAAGATGCCTGAGGCTATGCTTCCGGAGGCGACTCGAGTCCCCTGCGCGTCCAGACGACCTCTCCATTGCGGCGCACCTCCCGCACCCGGTGATAGGGGATGGTGATGCCGGCCCGTTCCTCGCCGCGGAGACGGAACGCGAACCGCGACGGGCCGTCGGGCAGCATGTCCTCGAGCGGCGCGGAGACTCGTTCGCACCTGGCGCGGTCGTACCAGGCGATCTCGAATCGCGCCGCCCCGAAGGACTCGTCCCAGCGGATGCGGTCCAACAGCCTGCGGATGGGGAGTTGGCTCATCGAAGGCGTACCCCGGCAAGGCGCATGCATGATGGAGTTCCTGCAAACGGTACTCCCGAACCGGGCTGGAAGAAAGGCCCTTGGACGGGCACATTATGCACGGTTTGGCATGGTTGCGAGGACCAACCGCATGCACGGCTCCCACATGGCTCGGCCCGAGAACCCCGGCGGCTCCGCAGTGTCCGACTCCGGGTCGGATACCGTCGGCGGCGGCGAGGTTCGTGGTGCCGACGACGTGGTGCTGGAGATCCGGGACCTGCGGGTGGTTTTTCAGACCGAGGAGGGGGAAGTCCGCGCCGTGGACGGGGTCAGTTTCTCGATGCGGCGGGGCCGCATCATGGCGTTGGTGGGGGAGTCGGGCTGCGGCAAGTCGGTGACCAGCTACTCGATCCTGCGCCTGATCCAGAAGCCGGGCCGCATTGTCGCGGGCACGGTGGTCTTCCGCCCGAAGCAGGGGTCCCCCGTCGACGTCACCGCCCTGGCGGAGGACGCCGAGGAGCTGTACGACCTGCGCGGCGGCCGTGTCAGCATGATCTTTCAGGAGCCGGGCACGGCCCTGAGCCCGGTCCACACCGTCGGCAACCAGCTCCTCGAAGCCATCCTGCTGCACCAGGATCTGTCCCGCGACGAGGCGCGGCGGCGCGCCATCGAGATGCTCGGCAAGGTCGGCATCCCCGCGCCGGAACGGCGCATCGATCAGTACCCCTTCGAGATGTCCGGCGGCATGCGCCAGCGCGTGGTCATTGCCATGGCCCTGGTCTGCAACCCGGAAGTCCTCATTGCGGACGAACCCACCACGGCGCTGGACGTGACCATCCAGGCCCAGATCATGGGGCTGATGCAGGGCCTGCAGCGCGACCTGGGCACCTCCATCCTGCTGATCACCCATGACCTCGGCGTCGTGGCCCAGATGGCCGACGACGTGGCCGTGATGTACCTCGGGCGCATCGTCGAGCGCGGCGGCATCCGCACCATCATGAAGACGCCCCGACACCCCTACACCCGGGGACTGCTCCATTCGCTTCCCAGCCTGGCAATGAACAAGGCGCGCCTGCCTTCCATCGCGGGCAGCGTACCCAGTCTGACCGAACTCCCCCCGGGGTGTCCCTTCCACCCGCGCTGCCCGCACGCCCGTAGAGGGCTCTGCGACACCACCGTACCGGTGCTCGAGACCCTCCACGACGACCATGCGGCCGCCTGTCTGCGGGTCCACGAGATTCCAGCCGAGGAGGGCGTTGCATGAGATGAGAGCGCGCGTGCTGTTGCAGCAGATCCTGCGACTGGTTCTCTGCGGCGCGGGGGCTTTTGCGGTGCTCTTCGGGCTGGCTTGGCTGGTCCGGCCGGAACTCGAAGAGACGGTTGCCACCCCCTCCCCGGCGGAGGTCGCCGCCGTGGAGCGCTTGCGGGACACCTCCTTCGATCCGGCGTCGCCCATTCGCCTGCACTGCGACGTGGACTACGGCGCCGGGTCCGCGGCGGAGTGGTATCCGAAGGGCGAGGCGCCGATCCTGGCCGAGTTGGTGGCGGAAGGGAGGCTGCCGCCGGTCCACCAACGTCTGGGCGAGGAGGTCGACGGCGCCTGGGTCTGCGAGCCCTGCGTGATGGAGGGAGTGGATGGCATCGGACGCTATGGCGGCACCTGGATGCGCGTCAACGGCCTGCTGCTCAACAGCCGCATGGGCTACCACGGCCTGGTGCGGTTCTCGCCGCAGGGCTTTCCGCTTGTACCCCACCTGGCGAAGAGCTGGGAGGTCAGCGAGGACTGCCGGGAGTGGACCTTCCACCTGCGTCGCGGCGCCAAGTGGTCGGACGGACATCCCTTCACCTCGGCCGACATCCTCTACTGGTGGCGGGACGAGCAGAACTGCGAGGCGGTCACGGGCACGAGCATCGCCGAGATCATGAAGGTGAACGGTGTTCCCGGCGAGGTGGTCGGTTCCCCCGACGATCCGTACCGGGTCACCTTCCGCTTCCCCGAACCCAACGGCATCTTCCTCGCCCGCCTGGCCAGCTACGAGGGACTCCACATGCTCGAATCCCCGGCGCACTACCGCCGCCCCTATCACCCCGAACTCGGGGACCAGGACCTCATCCAGCGAACCATGGACAGTGCCCGCCTACCCAATCCCCGCGCCGTCTACAGCTACATCGGCGCCTGGGACAACCCCCGGCACCCGCGACTGTGGCCCTGGATCTTCCGCAAATTCAGTCCGACACCCCCCGACGCCGCCGTCCGCAACCCCTACTACTGGGTCGTGGACCCCAAGGGCAACCAGCTTCCCTACATCGACCGCATCCTCTCCGACGAGGTCTCCCAGGAGCTGGTCCCCATCCGGGCGGCCAACGGCGCCGTCACCTTCCAATCCCGTTACCTCAGCTTCGACCAGTACACCTACCTCATGAGCCAGCGTCGCGAAGGGGGATACGAGGTCTTCCACTGGTACGGCGGCGACCGCTCCTGGTTCGTCATTCAGCCCAATCTGAACCGCCGCATCGACCCGGCCAGGCCGCACTGGCGCAAGAAACGGGACCTGATGCGGGACAAGCGCTTCCGGCAGGCGATGTCGCTGGCCATCGACCGCGCCTCGATCATCACCGCCGAGTACAACGGCCGCGCCACGCCGGCCCAGGTGGCCCCCGGACCCGAATCCCCCTTCTACAACGAAGCCGCCTTCCGGGCCTACACCGACTACGACCCCGGACGCGCCAATGCCCTGCTGGACGAACTGGGCCTGACCGAACGGGACCCGGAAGGATACCGCACCTTCGCGGACGGCACCCCGATGACCTTTCTGCTCGACTACACCAAGGGCCTCACCAGCGACCGGCCCGTCCAATTCGTCGTCGACGACTGGGCCGCCGTCGGCGTGCGCGTGGTCCCCCGACAGCGGAACCGCTCGCTCTGGGACACGGAACGACAGGGCCTCCTGCACGACTTCAATGTCTGGATCAGCAACGGCGAACACTACCCTCTCATTCAGCCCCGCTTCTTCGTCCCCGTCACCAACAGCTACTTCGCCATGGCCTACGCCAAGTGGCAGCTGCGCGGCGGGCTGCGCGGCGACCCCGCCGCCGATGGCCCCGGCTGCGAACCCATCCCCGAAGACCACCCCCTCCGCGAAGCCCTCAACGCCTACCTCGAAGCGAGCCGCCATGCCGACATCGAGCGCCAGCGAAAGGCCTTCGACAGGGCCCTCGAAATCGCGGCCGAAAACGTCTGGTCCATCAACATCTGCACCACGCCCCCCGTCCTGGTCGTGGTCAAGAACGGCCTCCGCAATGTCCCGAAAACCTCCGTCTATTCCTGGGATTTCCAATCCCCGGGCAATGCCGGGATCGAGACCTTCTTTCTGCAGCGGCCCGAGGATTCGGAGGGCGCCCGGGCCGACATTCGCGAACAGATCCAACGGCCCACGCTGCGGCCGGGAGACCCCCCCCTCGAAGCCGCCGAGGCAACGGTGACTCCCGACCCCGGCACACCGCTCCCCGCCGCGACCGCGGCCACTCCCGGGCGGCAGGGGGTCCGCGTGGCGGCCCTGCTGCGCTGGCTGATCCTTCTGGCGCTGGTTCTCTTCGTGGTCCTGACGGCCCTGCGCCATCCCTTCGTGGCGCGGCGCCTGCTGATCATGGTGCCGACCCTGGCCTTCATCTCGGTCATCGTCTTCACCATCATCCAGCTTCCGCCGGGGGACTTTCTGACCGCCAAGATCATCCAGCTGCAGGAGCAGGGTGATACTCTCGACCTGCAGGTCACCGAGGATCTGCGGCAGCAGTTCCATCTCGACAAGTCGCTCCCGGAGCAGTACCTCCGCTGGCTGGGGGTACCCTGGTTCTGGTCCTTCGAGTCCAGGGACAAGGGGTTGCTGCAGGGCAACCTGGGACGCTCGATGGAGAACGGGCGCGAGGTCAACCAACTGGTGGGGGACCGTTTGCTGCTGACCTTCCTCATTTCCCTGGGCACGATTCTCTTCACCTGGGTTGTGGCGTTGCCCATCGGGGTCTATTCGGCCGTGCGCCAGTATTCGGTCGGGGACTACGTGATCACGTTCCTGGGGTTTTTGGGGATGTGCATCCCCGGCTTCCTCCTGGCGCTGCTGCTGATGTACCTGGCCCAACGCTGGTTCGGCATTGCCATCACGGGCCTGTTCTCCCCGGAGTACGCCGCCCGTCCGGAGTGGAGCTGGGGCAAGGTCGCCGACCTGCTGCAGCACATCTGGCTGCCGGTGGTCGTGGTCGGGGTCGGCGGCACCGCGGGCATGATCCGCGTCATGCGCGCCAACCTCCTCGACGAACTCCGCAAACCCTACGTCGTCACCGCCCGGGCCAAGGGCGTGCGACCCCTGCGGGTCCTGCTCAAATACCCCTTCCGCGTCGCCCTCAACCCCTTTATCTCCGGCATCGGACACCTCTTCCCCGCCCTCATCTCCGGCAATGCCATCGTCGCCATCGTGCTCAGCCTGCCCACCGTCGGCCCCCTCATGCTCAACGCCCTCATGGTCCAGGATATGTACCTCGCCGGCTCCATGCTGATGGTCTTCAGCCTCCTGAGCCTGGTGGGGACCCTCGTCAGTGACCTCCTCCTCCTCTGGCTGGACCCGAGAATCCGCATGGGAGGCAGCAGCGAATGACGAGCGAGCAAGCCATCCGCGAGGATCCCGTCCCCTGGAGGGTGAGGCTCCGCCGAGCCGCATCCCCTGGCACGGAGGGGGCCTCCGTGCCTTTCCGCGGCGGGCGTCTGACGGCTGTCCTGGGTCGCCTCGGGTTCCTGAGGGGGCTCCGCCGCCCGGCGGGTTCCGGCGGGACGTCTGCGCCGGCGCGCGACGTCGGCGGCATGAGCCAGTGGCAGTTGATCCGCCGGCGCTTTGCCCGTCATCGCCTCGCCACGGTCGGCCTGCGCATTCTAATGCTGATGTACGCCTCGGCCCTCTTTGTCGAGTTCGTCGCGCCCTACACGCCGACGCGGCGGCGTCTCGATCACATGTACAGCCCGCCCCAGTTGCCCCGCATCGGCCTCCGCCACGGACTGCATGCCCCCGCCGTGGTGCAGCACGTTGATCCCATCACCTTCCGCCGCGTCTACACCGCGCCAGCGGACCGCGCGGTCCGCCTCGGGTTCCTGGTCCGGGGCGAACCCTACCGGCTGTGGGGGCTGATCCCCTGGGACCGGCACCTGGTGGGTCCGGTGGGGGCTTCCGGGACGGGGGAGGGTGTCCAGCCCACCTGGTACCTGCTGGGGGGCGACCAGTACGGCCGCGACCTGTTCAGCCGCATCCTCTACGGGGCCCGCATCTCGCTCTCCGTCGGCCTCGTCGGCATCACGATTTCGTTTCTTCTCGGCATCACCATCGGGGGCATCAGCGGCTACGCCGGCGGGCGCGTGGACACCCTCATCCAGCGCGGCATCGAGATCCTCAATGCCTTTCCGCATCTGCCCCTGTGGCTGGCGCTCGGGGCGGCCCTGCCCGCGGACTGGTCCGCCCTCAAGGTCTACTTCGGCATCACCGTCGTGCTGAGCCTGATGGGATGGACCGGCCTGGCCCGGGTGGTGCGCGGCAAGATCCTCGCCCTGCGGGAGGAGGACTACGCCACCGCCGCCCGGCTCCTGGGCGCCGGCGACGCCCGCATCCTCTTCCGCCACCTCGTGCCCGGCTTCACCAGTCACATCATCGTCTCCCTGACCCTGACCGTCCCCGGCATGATCCTCGGCGAGACCTCCCTGAGTTTCCTCGGACTCGGCCTGCGCCCGCCCGTGGTCAGTTGGGGCGTCCTGCTGCAGGATTGCATGAACATGCAGGTGGTCGCCAACTACCCGTGGATGCTGCTGCCCATGTTCTTCATCGTCCTGGTGGTTCTCTCTTTCAACTTCGTCGGCGACGGCCTGCGGGACGCCGCCGACCCATACCATTGAGCCCGAAAGACCATGCAGCCGCAAGACACATCCCTGGACGCCGGGAAGACGCGGGTCCCGCCCCGTGGCGCGGTCAGGACGGGGGAGGTGCCCATGCCTGAGCCGTTGCTGAGTGTGCGCGGCCTCTGCAAGCATTTTCCCATCCACCGCAAGGGCTTCCTGCGCCGTCAGGTGGGCTGGGTCAAGGCCTGCGACGAGGTCAGCTTCGACCTGATGCCGGGGGAAACCCTCGGCCTCGTGGGAGAGTCCGGCTGCGGCAAGACGACGACCGGCAGGGCCATCCTGCGCGCCCTCACCCCCACCCGGGGTCAGGTACTCTTCCGCCCGCGGCCGCCGGCAACGGCGCCGCAACCCGCCGCCGGAGACACCGGGGGCGCCGCGGCAAGGGAAGCGGAGGAGCGCGTCGACAGCGCAGGCGTGCCTCCTGCCGTGGACCTCGCCACCCTCTCCCACGCCCAGCTCAAGCCCCTGCGCACCCGCATGCAGATGATCTTCCAGGACCCCTACTCCTCCCTCAACCCCCGCATGACCGTCCACGACGTCGTGGCCGAACCCCTGGTCATCCACCGCCTGGCGAAGGGTCCCGCACTCGAAGACCGGGTTTCGGAGATGCTGCGCCGGGTGGGACTCAAACCCGAACACCGCACCCGCTATCCCCATGCCTTCAGCGGCGGGCAGCGTCAGCGCATCGGCATTGCCCGGGCCCTGATCCTGAACCCGGCCCTGGTGATCTGCGACGAAGCGGTGTCGGCCCTGGATGTCTCCGTCCAGGCCCAGGTGATCAACCTGCTCCAGGACCTGCAGCAGGAACTGGGGCTGACCTATCTCTTCATCGCCCACGACCTGAGCGTCGTGAAACACATCTGCGACCGCATCGCCGTGATGTACGCCGGCAGAATCGTCGAACTGGCGCCCACCACGGCGCTATTCCAGGCCCCGTGCCACCCCTACACCCGGGCCCTCCTCGCCGCCGTTCCCAACCCCGATCCCGACGTGCGCATGACCACGGGCCTCACCGGCGAGGTCGCCGACCCCGGAAATCTGCCCCCGGGCTGCGCCTTCCACCCCCGCTGCCCCTGCGCCCGGGAACGCTGCCGGACCGAAACACCGGCCCTCCGCACCCTCGGGGACAGCCGAACGGTGTGCTGTCACTACGCCG
>JAFGRS010000917.1 GCA_016935045.1 Lentisphaeria bacterium
CTTAGGGTATGCGCCCTCCTCGTGCCTTGCGGATGACCATGCGGCGCCTCGCCAAAATGTGAAGTTATTTCCGTGCGGACCCTAAGGACATCCGAGCCCGTGCGACCTACCGTGAACCGACCCCGTGCGTTTCCTGAAACAGCCCTGTGGCGCCCTGGGACCGGCTGGCGGGTGGGCGGACGCGCGGGTACATTCGTGGGTGTCTCCGGGCACGGGCACGGGCACGGGCACAAGGCAAAGGCATAGGCGGGAGGAGACCATGTACCGAAGGCGATGCGTGGCAGCGGCGACGGTCTGTCTGATCCTGGGCGGGGTGCGCCCCCTGCTGCGCGGGGACGAGGCCACGGTGCGGAAGGAACTCGATAGCGTGCTCGATGCCTACGGGGTCCTTTTCCAGCAGAGCTTTGCCCTCCCCGTCAAGTGTCCCGAGGTCAATGTCCTTCTCAGTCAGCAGCTTGCGGCGGTCACCCGCAAGGCCTTTGGGGTTCCCCTGCAGCTCACCATCAGCCATTTCACCTACACGGCCATGCCACAGGGCAACTCCGTGCAGGTCCACCTGGCCGACGTATCGCCGCAGCAGAAGCAGGCGATGGAACAGCAGGCCAACGCCCTCGTCAAGGGCCCCCCCATCGGGCCGTTCCTCGAGGCCATTTCCTTCGCTGCGCTGCGTGAGGGAGTCCAGGCCCTGGCGCGGCGAAGATCCGCCTGCGAGCTGAAGAAGGAGACCGCCGAGACGGCCGACTTCCGCCTCGGCGGCAACAACCAGGAAGTGATGCCCGGCCTGCAGCTTCAGGAAACCTGGTTCCGCTTCGACCGCAAGGCCGGGGCCCTCACCGGTCTTGCCTTCCGCTTCGCCAACGGCTCCACCATGAACGTCCGGCTGGATTCCAGCCATGCCGTCACGCCGAAGGGTGTCTCGGTCCCGGTGCCGACGCAGGCACAGATCACGCAGGACGCCTTGGAGACCGGGCCTGGCGGGATGAGTATCCCCGCGAAGCTCACGGTGACCTACGGAAAACCCACCTTCCGGGCCAGTCCCTGACGGCGGATCCGTGCAAACACCGCCTGCCGCCGGGCAGTGGAAGGATGCCCCCTTCCGGGAGACGACACCTTCCCCCTTTGCGGGAGGTGGCAGTCCAGCCGCCTCCGCCGGGACCTCGGCCAGCGGAAGAACGCGCCGGCAGCCGGCCGCGGCTCGGCGGCCCGCAACGGTCGGCACTCGGGCTCAGACGACGTACGTCGAGGCGGAGGTGGCGCCACCCCGTCCGGTCCAGTTGGTGTGGAAGAACTCCCCACGAGGTTTGTCGACGCGCTCGTAGGTATGGGCGCCGAAGTAGTCCCGCTGGGCCTGAAGGAGGTTTGCCGGCAGCCGCGCGCTGCGGTAGCCGTCGAAATACGTCAGGGCGGAGGAGATGGCCGGGATGGGAATGCCAAGTCGGACGGCCGTCCTCACGACGCGCCTCCAGGCGGGTTGTGCCCGCTGCACCACGCTGGCGAAGAAGGGATCCAGGAGCAGATTTGTCAGCTCCGGGTTGCGGTCGAACGCCTCCTTGATCTTCCCCAGGAAGAGGCTGCGGATGATGCAGCCGCCGCGCCACATCAGGGCAATGCCGCCGTAGTTCAGGTTCCAGCCGTAGGTACCCGCCGCGGCCCGCATGAGCTGGTATCCCTGAGCATAGCTCACGATCTTGCTGGCATAGAGGGCCCTGCGCAGGTCATTCACCAGGCGCCCGGAGCTGCCCTGGAAGATCAGGGTCTTGCCCTCCAGCACCTTGCTCGCCGCCACCCGTTCCTCCTTGATCGCTGACAGGCAGCGGGCAAACACCGCTTCTCCGATCAGGGTGAGGGGCATGCCCTCGTCCAGGGCGGCGATGGCCGTCCATTTGCCGGTTCCCTTCTGCCCCGCCGTGTCCAGGATGAGGTCGAGGGTGGCCTCGCCGGTTTCCTCGCGGTGGCCCAGGATGTCGCGGGTGATCTCGATCAGGTAGCTGTTGAGTTCTCCCTTGTTCCATTCGGCGAAGACCCTGTGCATGGCGTCGTTGGACATGCCCAGGGCATGGCGCATCATGTGATAGGTTTCGCAGATCATCTGCATGTCGCCGTATTCGATGCCGTTGTGCACCATTTTCACGAAATGGCCGGCGCCGTTCTCCCCCACCCAGTCACAGCAGGGCTCGCCGGCATCCGTATGGGCGCAGATGGTCTGGAAGATCTCCTTGACGTGCGGCCATGCCGCGGGACTGCCGCCGGGCATCATCGAGGGTCCCAGCAGCGCCCCCTCCTCGCCCCCCGAGACCCCCGTGCCGATGTAGAGCTTGCCGGATGCTTCCACGGTCCGGCAGCGCCGGATCGTGTCCGGAAAGTGGCTGTTGCCGCCGTCGATGATGATGTCGCCGTCGTCGAGATGGGGCAGGACCATCTCGATGAAGTCATCCACGGGTTGGCCGGCCTTGACCAGCAGCATCACCTTGCGCGGCCGCTTGAGGTTGGCCACCAGTTCCTCGATGGATCGGCAGCCGATGATCCGCCTGCCCTTTGCACGGCCGTCGACGAAGGCGTCCACCTTCGACACGGTGCGGTTGAAACATGCGACCGTGAACCCCTTGCTCTCCATGTTCAGAATCAGGTTCTCGCCCATGACGGCAAGGCCGATGAGACCGATGTCTGCGCTTGGCATCTCGCTGCTCTCCGTGTACTCGTTCACCGTTTGGACCGATTTCCCGTCGGGGAGGGGCCTCTCCCGCCTGCATCCACCGCCCAGGGCGCGGCAACACCGCGCCATCGGCAGCACCATCCACAGGGCATGGCAAAGATAAGCCGCCACGCGGCAAAATCCAGATCCTCCCGTCGGCCGGTCCGGATTCGCTCGCGGCAACGTCCGGGGCCCGTCGGGTCCTGTGCGCCCCGAGTTCAGAAGCTCTCTGTCCGGGCGATAATCTCGTTCTGTTCCTGCCGGGAAAGGTCCACGAAACGGGCGCTCAAGCCCGCAAAGCGCACGACCAGATCGCCGTGCTGCCCGGGATGAGCCTGGGCAGCGCGCAGTTCCTCGGGGTGCAGGCAGTTGACCTGCAGTTCCTGTCCTCCCGCCGCGAAGAAGCTCTCCATCAGGGCCAGCAGCGCCTGCGGCCGGGTGGGGCCTTTGGGCAGGGTCAGGTTGAGGTTGGTACCCCCGCGGTAGTAACGGGCGGTGTCGATGCGGCTGACGCTCTTGAGCACGGCCGTGGGACCGCGGCTGGAGGTCCCCCCTTCCGCACCGATGCTGTCGGCCACCGGGGAACCGCCGCGACGGCCGTCCGGCGAGGCGGCAATGCGGCGCCCGTCCACGTGGTGCAGACTGCGCACAACGTGGCAGACCAAATGCGCGCTCTGGCCGAATTCCGCATCGATCCGCCGCAGCACACGCTCCCGCAGGGCCAGCAACTCGAGGGCCCAGCGGTCCGCGGCCGGGTCGTCGTTCCCCCACCTCGGCGCCTGGCGGAGCCGCCGGCGCAGGGATTCGTCCCGCAGGTCCCCCCGCAGGGCTTCCACCAGCTCCGCCAGGCTGAGCTCTTTTCTATTGAAGACAAGCTCTTCTATTGCCGCCATGGCATTGGCGGCGTTGGTCAGGCCGCGTTCGTAGAGCCCGGGGAGGCGGTACTTCATGGCCCGAATCATGTCGTCTCCGGCCTCGATGCAGCCGTTCATGAGAGCCGAAGAGAAGGGCACGGGGGCCCGTTCGGGCAGACGTTCGAAGTGTCGCACCCAGTGTTCTCTGGCGTCGCGCAGGGCCTGTTCGAGGGCCGTCTCCAGAGCTGGGAGGAGTGCTGCGGGTGATTCCACGCGGTCGGGTGCCGGGTTCTGCAGGAGCACCCTGTTGAGCAGTCCGAGGAGCTGGATGGTCCCGGCACGGCAGTTGGCCGACTCGGCGGAAAGCCCGGGAATCCCGAGTTCATTGCAGCCGATGATGCAGTACCGGGCCGCATCCTCGGGCGAGATGCCGGCGCCGACCAGACCCGCGATCGTAGGGCGGTCGTGCACGAGCAACGGCATGCTCAGCCCCCGGCTCAACAGCTCTGCGGCATGGGTCTTGAGTCCCGGTTCCAGCCCGTCGTGCCAGCGCAGGAAGACGTGGGGATCGCCGACCCGGGCCCGGTCAGCGGCTTCCAGGAAGGCACGGGTGAGAGGGTTGCTCGCGTCTTTCCCCTCGTGGTCGCAGCCCCCCACGGTGATGGCCTGGGTCTTGGAGCCTCGCCCGAAAACGGAATTCGCCGTGATCTTCAGGAGGAAGGCGGCGATCAGGTCGGCCGTGCCTCCCGCTTCGGCCGCGGGATCCAGCAACGGGGCCAGCACACGGTCCGGCAGCCCGATGGAAACGGACATCCCATGCCCCTCGATGGCCAGGGCCAAATGCACGAACACGATGGCCTGAAGCCCCTCGAAGAGGTCCCGCGCCGGCTCGGCCGGGACCCGGCGACAGGCGGCGGCTACGCGCCGATGGCAGGCCCGAAGCACGGGCTCCGTGACGGAGTCCGCAGCCGCCGAGGCGGCCGCCGCGTAGCGCCCGGCCCAGTCCATCACGGCGCAGAGCGTCAGCCGCATCGCCTGGCGATAGGTCTGCTGTTCCGGACTGCCGCGGCCGGCCAGCGCCTCGACGCGCGCCACCAGAGCCCGCAGCCCTCTGTGGACGACGGTGTCCAGGTCCACCGCAAGATGCCCGGGATCGCATCCGCCCCCGACACTGCGGTCGCGCCAGAAGTCGCTCATCTCCTGCGGGATGGCCCCGTCCAGGATGCCTTCGAGACCGTCGTTCTCGATGAACACCTGGGTGTCGCCTGCCACGAGCCCGTGTTCCGGCACCAGCATCCAGGCGCGGGGACGTGCGGAGGTGTTGCCGGCAAAGACCGGATTGGAGTGCAGATCGAGGGTCATGTGGCGCAACACGTGAGCGAAGGCATGGGCCCGCCGCAGGGGCATCGGCGCCTCGGCATGCTCCCGAAAGGCCTCCGTGACCAGAGAGGCCCGTTCGAGGCACACCGTGTCCGAGGTCCCCAGGAGCCGGGCCCGAATCCCCCCCACCAACTCACCCACGGAAGGCATGACTGTCATGACCGCTGCCTGCATCGATTCGCCCGCTTTCGAGCCATACCGTAGCACCGCCGGTGGAGAACTGCGCACCGCCACAGGAGGCGCGGCGGCAATGCCGCAGTCGAGTCTGCCGCCAAAGACACCATAGTGCTCGCGTGGACGCTCGCGCTCCAGTGGGCAGGGCCAGACTCGGGCATGGAGCGCGAGCGTCCTCCCAAGCTCCCCGGCGTGGACGAAGGCATTGCAGCGCAGCCCCCCGTTTTCCGGACGCCGTCCCCCGCACGCGTGGCCGGAAAACGCCCCGCCGCCGCTCTTCCCCCTGCTCCCCGGATCCGCACCCAGCTGCCGCAGGGACAGTGGCGGCGGAACCCGAGCCGCCCGGTCCCCCGTTTTCCGGACATCGCCGCCCGTACCGTGGCCGGAAAACGCCCCCCCGCGTCGCCCGTCCGACTCCCGCTTGACGACGGACAGGCCGGCCTGGCAGACGATCGGAGAACAGGCGGCGGACGCCCCCCCGGACCCCCCGTTTTCCGGCCCCCCGCCCCACCCCATGGCCGGAAAACGCCCCCTCCGCCGGGAC
>JAFGRS010000918.1 GCA_016935045.1 Lentisphaeria bacterium
GCGCCGGTGTGGTTGAGGTCCTCCCGCTTCAGGTAGATGCGCGCGCCGCCGACATGCTCGGTGAGTCTCCGGGCCAGGTACAGGGGTGAGGGGCGCCCCACGTAGTCCCGCAGCAGGTCCCGGAACTCGGCCGTGAACGTGGGATCGTCCCGGCTTTGCCGGAAGACCTCTGTCAACTCATGCAGAGCAGGCATGAGGGTCTCGGCCACGTATTGTCCGCCGTAGATGCCATAGTGGCCGTCTGCCGTCATCGTTGGGTTCCCATTGCCTGAGGTTGCGTGTCCCCGCTGTCCGCGCCACAGCCGGCGGCGGCAGCCCGGGCGCGGTGGATGAACTCGCGCAGACGGGTGGGGTCCTTGATCCCGGGTGCTGCTTCCAGGCCGCTGCTGACATCCACTCCGTGGGGGCGGACGGCGGCGATCGCGGCAGCGACGTTGTCGAGGGTCAGTCCACCCGCCAGCAGCGTCCGGCGCCGGCGTGCCAGTGCCGCGGCCAGCGACCAGTCGCAGGTCCGGCCCGTCCCGCCCCGCATCGAGGCCGTCCCGGCATCCGCCACCAGGACGGCCGCCGGCAGGGGGACCGCGGCCTCGACGTCCGCGGCCCGACGCAGGGTGACGGCCTTCCAGGCGGTTGCCAGGCGGAAAGCCGCAAGCCGGGAGGGCTCCTCGTCCCCGTGGAACTGGATCACGTCCAGCCCGCCCAGGCGCACCGCCTCGGCCACTTCCGCGGCGGTCGCATGGACCACCACACCCACTTTCAGGACCCCCTCGGGGACCGCCGCCGTCAGCCCGGGCAGCGAGGCAGCCTTGACGAAGCGGGGGGATGTCGGGACGAGGACGAAACCGAGGGCGTCGGCACCGGCCTCGACGGCGAGCCGAACATCTTCGGGCCGGGTCAGGCCGCAGATCTTCACGAGCAAGGTCATGGTGTTTCCCCGTCCTCTGCGGCGGCCTCGCGCAGCAGTCGGGCGAGGGCCTCGCCGGGGTGTGTTTCCCGCATCAGGCATTCCCCGACCAGGAAGGCATCCGCTCCCAGGGCCGCCAATCGGCGCATGTCCTCTCCCTGGCGGATGCCGCTCTCGGCCACCCGAACGCAGCCCACGGGGACCGCACCGATGAGTGCCGCGGTGCGCGCCAGGTCGACCTGGAAGGTGCGCAGGTCCCGGCTGTTGATCCCAACCACGTGGACGCCGCCGTCCAGCACCCGGTCCAGTTCCTCGCGGTCGTGCACTTCGGTCAACACCCCGAGTCCCAGCCCCCTCGCCAAAGCGTAGAGCCGCCGGTATTCCTGCGCCGAGAGAACGGCCGCAATGAGCAATACCGCCGAAGCCCCCGCGGCGCGGGCTTCAAGAAGCTGCAGCTCGTCCACCACGAAATCCTTCCACAACACGGGAATGGACACCGCCCCCGCGGCCGCGCGGAGGTCCTCCGGGTGGCCAAGGAAGAAATGCGGCTCCGTGAGAACGGAGAGTGCCGACGCCCCCGCCCCGGCCAACTCGGCCGCCAACGCCCGAGGCACGAAGTCGGCCCGGATCAGCCCCCGGGAAGGCGAGGCCTTCTTGAGTTCCGCGATCACCCGCGGCGGTCCGTCCGGGGGACGGCGCAGTGCCTCCGCGAAGGGAATGGCCGGCGGCAGGGCCGCGATGTGGTGTTCCAGGGACCGGAACGCCTCCGGACTGCGTCGTCGTGCCACGTCGGCCCGGGTCCGGGCCACGATGTGGTCCAACACGGTCATGGCTTCTGACTCTCGGCGATGAGGGTATCGAGCTTGGCCAGGGCGGCGGCGCTGTCCAGGGATTCCCGGGCCAACCCGATGCCTTCTTCGAGGGTATCGGCCTTTTCGCCGGCAACGATGGCGGCTCCGGCGTTGAGCAGCACGGCCGCGCGAGGGCCACCCCGCACGCTACCGTCCAGGATCCCCCGCAACAGGGCCGCGTTTTCCTCCGGGCCGCCGCCGCGCAGTTCCTCGATCCGGAACGACTCCCCGAGGAGCATTTCGGCCTGGGCTTCGTAGGTCCGCACCGTGTCGTCCCGAAGCTCGCTCACTCGCGTCGTGCCGCAGGGGCTGAACTCGTCCAGGCCCGGCTCCCCGTGCACAACGAACGCCCGACGACATCCCAGGTGGTGAAGAGCATCGGCGAAGATCTCGGTCAGCTCCGGCGCGTACACCCCCAACACCTGCCCCGTGGCCCCGGCCGGGTTGGTCAGCGGCCCGAGCATGTTGAAGATGGTGCGGATGCCGAGCTGGCGCCTCGCCGGCATCACGTGTTTCATGGCCGGATGCATGGAGGGTGCGAAGAGGAAGCCGATGCCGTGTTCCTGGAGGCATTGCTCCATGGTGTAGGGGTTGCATTCCAGGTTGAATCCCAACGCCGCCAGCACATCCGCCGAACCGCAGCGGCTGGTGACGGCCCGGTTGCCGTGTTTGGCCACGCAGACGCCGGCGCCGGCCACCACGAATGCCGCTGCCGTCGAGATGTTGAACGTCCCGGCACGGTCCCCGCCGGTGCCGCAGGTATCCACGACACTGCGGGCGCCGGCGTCGATGAAGGTGGCGTGACGCCGCATCACGGTGGCGGCACCGTAGACCTCCGCCACGGTTTCGCCCTTCATGCGCAGGGCCGTCAGGAAAGCCCCGATCTGGGCGTCGGTGGCATGACCGTTCATGATGTGGTTCATCACCACGGTCACTTCGGTTTCACTCAGGTCCCGACGCGCGATGAGATGGTTGAGGACCTCGGTCAACATCGTCCGTACCTCCTGCTCGTGCGGCCGCTTCTCCGGCCGCGCTCCGATCTCCATGGCGATCTCAGAAGCGGACCTCCCAGGCAGCACCCTCAGCGGTCGGGTCCGATGGCCCCGAAGGCTCCGTCAGCGCCACGAAGTTGGCCAGCAGTCGCTTGCCCGCGGGAGTCAGAATGGACTCGGGATGGAACTGGATGCCCTCCGTGGGGTGCTCCCGGTGCCGCAGGCCCATGATCTCGCCGTCCCCAGTCTCCGCCGTGACCACCAGGCACGACGGCAGGGAGGCCCTCTCCACCGCCAGGGAATGGTACCGCGTCGCCTTCATCGGCGACCTGATATTAGCGAACACCCCTTTGCCATCGTGTTGCACCTCGGACACCTTGCCGTGCATGATCTCCCGCGCCTTCACCACCCTGCCGCCGAAGGCCGCACCCACGGCCTGATGCCCCAGGCACACCCCTAGGATGGGAACACGGCCGCTGGCGGCCCGGATCAGCTCGATGATGATGCCCGCATCCTCGGGCCGACAGGGGCCCGGGGAGATGACGATACCCCGGGGGGCCAGGTCCAGGGCCTGCGCCACGGTGATCTCGTCGTTGCGCCGCACCAGGGTTTCCCGGCGCATCTCGCCGAGGTACTGCACCAGGTTGTAGGTGAAGGAATCGTAGTTGTCGATCACGAGGAGCATGGTTGGTCCTTCCTCAGAGATTCAGTCCGTTGGCGGCGAGTTCCAGTGCCCGGCGCATGCCCTGGGCCTTGTGGCAGGTTTCCTCGTATTCCCTCTCCGGGTCCGAGTCGAAGACGATCCCCGCGCCGGCCTGGACGGCGACGCGGTGCCCCTCGATCTCGATGGTGCGGATGGTGATGGCCAGGTCCATGTTCCCGTCGTAGCCAATGTACCCCACCGCTCCCCCGTAGGCGCCCCGCGCCCGCGGCTCGAGTTCATGGATGATCTCCATGGCGCGAACCTTCGGGGCTCCGCTGAGAGTGCCGGCCGGGAAGGTCGCACGCACCAGGTCGAACGCGTCCCGGCCGCCGGCCAGGGTCGCCTGCACGTTGGAGACGATGTGCATGACATGGCTGTAACGCTCCACGGTCATGAAATCCCGCACCTGGACGCTCGCGGGCAGCGCCACGCGGCCCAGATCGTTCCGCCCCAGGTCCACCAGCATCACGTGCTCGGCACGCTCCTTCTCGTCCCGCAGCAATTCGTCCGCCAGCCTGCGGTCCTCCTGCTCGTTGGCGCCGCGCGGGCGCGTCCCGGCGATGGGACGCAACTCCGCCCGGTCCCCCGTCAGGCGGACCATCACCTCGGGGCTGGACCCCACCAGGATCCTGTCCCCGTTTTTCAGCAGAAAGGTGTAGGGCGAGGGGTTCACCAGCCGCAGCGCCCGGTACACCGTCACGGGATCCGCCGGCAACTCGCCGGAGAAGCGCTGCGACAGCACCACCTGGATGGCGTCGCCCTCGGTGATGTACTCCCGGGCCCGCCGGACCATGGCACAGAACGCCTCCCGCGTCATGTTGCTCTCCAGAAGCGGCGTTGCGCCGCTCAGACGCGGTCTCAGGTCCACCGGCATCTGCAGCCGTTGCTCGATGGTTCGAATCCGACGCACCGCATCCCGATAGGCGGCCTCCAGGTCGGGGAACTCCTCGGGCCGC
>JAFGRS010000919.1 GCA_016935045.1 Lentisphaeria bacterium
CGGCTGGAGGAGTTCTTCGAACAGCAGGACAGCCGGCTGCTGCTGGGTGCGGAGCTGCCGGCCCAAGCGTCCGCGCGGGCCCTCAGCCTTCAATGACAGCACCGTTGCACGGGGCATGGGCGCGCTCTACGAGCCGGGGCAGGCAAGGTGTTTTCCGCGGTTGCCTATCAGGCGGCTCAACGCTTCCGGCCGGACCTGCGCACGCTGCACTGGGACAGCACCTCGGTCAACGTCTGGGGAGACGGTGCCGGCGCAGGGGTGGGGAACGTGCGTCTGAGGTTTGCAGTCGCGGCGTCCATGAAGCGCGGCCAGGGCCTCGGTCCCGTCGAGACGTCTTTGGTCTCCAGGTCACGGCGCGCCTGGAGGAACAGGTCCCGGATCCGGTGCCCGGGGAAGGTCCGGGGGCGGCATCGGCGGGGGCAGGGGAGCGGTTCCGGCAGCGCGGCGGCGTCCGAGGATATGGCGCCCCACGGCCCCGATACCGGTGAGGAGGGCCGCCAGGCCCACGGCCTGTCCCAACGCCGGCAGCAGATTGGCCAGGGCGAGAAACAGGGCTCCCACGCCGACGGCCCAGACGTCGGAACACATCCTGGGGCTCTGCGCCGCGGTCAGGATCCGTTCGCCCAGGGCATGGCAGACGGCGGTGGCGCCCAGCAGGACCAGCAGCAGGCAGGGCCCGGCAAGGGCAATGGCAAGAAGGCGGCGCAGGGGCCCGGGCAGGGCCTGCAGGATGCCGACCCCCAGGACCACGATGAGGGTCAACAGCACCCCGTAGACGGCACTGCGCCAGGGGGTCCTGCCCGCCAGTTCGGCGGCGGCACGGGTGGTCCGGGGGGCCACCACCTGCACGAGCACGGAGACGGAGGCGAAGCCGATTCCGGTCAGCACCAGGACCACCCCCAGCAGAGCCGGAGAGGCAACGTCGGCGAGGCCGCGGCCGCCACCGTCTCCCGCCGCCCGCAGGGCGGTCGCCAGGAGCATTCCCCCTCCCCAGGCACGGGATGCACGGATTGCGCTACGCATGGGACACGTCCCTCCGCGTTGCCACGAACCAGGTCCCCAACGTACCGGCGCACAGGCCGAGGGCCAGGACCGGGACGGTGAAACCGCCGCCGGGAAGCAGGGCCGGCAGGACCCGCGCCGCCTCCACCCACCACCCGCCCCCGGTGGCGGAGAGCTGCTTCACCGGCTCCCAGAGATGGCCTGCAACCGCGGCCTGCCCGGCCGCAAACAGCCTGGTCCAGGGGGGCCGCGGAATCCGCAGCCAGAGCAGAACGGCCACCTGCACCAGCGGCACGGCAAACAACCAGCGTGCCGGCCATCGGCGCACCCGTGCTTCCATGGCCGTGACGCGGCGGAGGATCGCCGCCGTGGCCGATTCCAGCGGCGGCACGCCGCGGAACGCGTCCTGCAGGACAGCGGCCAGGTGTGGATCCGGCTGCGGTCCCGCAGCGGGGGGTTGCGGGGTTGTCTTGGGGTCTGCCATGGGCGTTTCCTTTCTCATGTCGAGAGCCATTCCCGCAGGGGGCTGTCGAGCAGGCGGACACGCGCCCGGTGCAGCGCGGTTTTGACCGCGCCCTCGGAGGTGTTCAGGGCCCCCGCCGTTTCCCGGCAGGAGAGTCCGTCGAGATAGAACAGGATACAGACATCCCTGAGCATGGCGGGCAAGTCGCCCAGGAGGCGTCGGATTTCGCGCCGTCTCTCGTGCTGCAGGAATGTTCCCGCCGGCGCCGGCGCCGGATCCGGAATCTGCGCCAAGACCTCGTCCGTCACGCCGGCCGCGGGATTGCTTCGGCGTTGCCGCAACCGCGATCGGGCGCAGTTGACGGCGATGGTCATGAGATAGGGCTTCAGGGGCCGGCGAGGGTCGAACTGACTGAGGTTGCGATAGAGGCGGAGAAATGCCTCCTGGGTGGCATCGTCGGCGTCCTCATGGTCCCGGGTGACCGCATAGGCGCAGCGATACACGGCTCCCTGGTAGCGGTCGGTGATCAGCGCAAACGCCTGCAGCTCCCCTGCCAGGGTCCTGCGGATGGCCTCGCATTCCGCCTGTGTTGTGGTTTCCGTACTCACGCCTGGCCCCGGGGGGAAGCGGAGCCGGTCGCCGGATATCCGACGGCCGGTCGGGTTGCGCGCCCGGCCATCAGGGAGCCGGTTTCGGGTTCTGCCTCTGCCCCGTCCCCAGCTTGGCTGCAAGCCGTTTGCGGATCATTTCCGCCGGGATGGTCGTGGAGACCCGGACCGTGCGGGGGCTTCCCGAGATCTGTGCCTGATCGATCAAGGCTTGTCCGAAGGCCCCCAGCCTGGCCGGTCGTGTGGGGACCAGGTGGTAGAGGTCCAGGAGGCTCTGCGCCAGGCTGCAGAGGGGTGTGACCATCTTCGCGTTGGCGGGTTCGACGGCGAGGCTGAGTTCGACATCCTCCGCAGCGTCCACGCTGAACCGCGCCAGCGCGATGTTGTCGATGAGGAGGGCCGGGGTCTTGCCGTCGTTCGGGATCTCCAGGACCACGGCTTCGATCAGGTGTGCGGAGCGTTCCAGGGTGCTGAAGTCCCCGTAGCGGGGGTGTTTGGTTCCCGCCGCCCGGTTGGCGAGGTAGCCCTCGACGCGTTCGGGCTGCCCCATGGCCAGCAGGGTCGGCGACAGGAACGCGGCCATGTTCACCTTGCCGGGGTTCTTCTCGTCGGGCATGGTGACGGCGAATTCCGTCCCTTCCGGGGTGGAGACGCGAAAGGCCTCGATGGCGCCCACGCGCCCGCGGATGGTGGTCAGGTTGAACGCGCCCTCCAGCAGTACGATGACATCGTCCTTGCCGGCCACCGCCAGCCACAGGGAAGAGGCCGTGTCCAGATCCACTCCCGTCCATTCGCGGATGGCCTGGATCATGTTGGTGACCGGGTTCTGGCCAGCCAGCAGGTCGACCACCGCGGGGACTTCGCGCAGCTGTTTCAGGTCCGCATAGGCCATGACCTTGCAGGATGCGTCGAACCACGGGCACTCGTTCTCGGCCCGCAGCGGCGCTGCGACCAGAAGGGCCAGGGCAATCCATTGGGTGAGAGTCCGCTTCACTGGGCGTCTCCTTCGCTTGCGCTGCCCGCTCCGTGCGGGGGGGGTGCTGATGGATCCGGTGTCCGATGACGCGTCGTGTCACCCCCCTATACGCGCAATGTCAAGGAGAGGTTACAGGCCGCGGGCGCTCCAGAAGCCATGCCCGCGAGGCCGCGGGCGGTCCATATCCCTGGAGCATCTCCAGAAGCCATGCCCGCGAGGCCGCGGGCGGTCCATATCCCTGGAGGGCGAAGCTCCGCTGAGCCGCATCTCCAGAAGCCATGCCCGCGAGGCCGCGGGCGGTCCATATCCCTGGAGCATCTCCAGAAGCCATGCCCGCGAGGCC
>JAFGRS010000920.1 GCA_016935045.1 Lentisphaeria bacterium
TTCCCGGCCACTCCCAATGCCACCTGCGGCCGCCGGACTGGACTCATCGCTGTCCAAAGGTCCATAGTCCATGGTCCATGGTCCATTGTCCATAGTCCTTATCGCGCAACGAGATCTGTAGCAGTTCCGAGACGTTAGTTGGCGCTGCGGCCGGCCACCCCCTTGGTGTCCGCGGAGAAGGTACGTCCCGCTTCCCTGGGTCTGAGGCTTCGGGTTGCCTTTCCCGCCAGCCACATTTCGGAGTTGCCGAGTTCGGCCAGTTCCCTGGCGAGCTGCTGCTGGTAGTCAGGGGCGCCGCAGGCCTCGATCACACGCGCGGTTTCCGCGCCGCTCCTGACCCGTTCGTACAGCTCCCGGAACACGGGCAGCACTGCCTCCTTGAACTTGGGCCGCCAATCGAGGGCGCCGCGTTGGGCGGTGGCCGAGCAGTTGGCGAACATCCAGTCCATGCCGTTTTCGCTGACCAGGCGGATGAGGCTTTCCGTCAGCTCCTCGACCGTCTCGTTGAAGGCTTCGCTCGGGCTGTGCCCATGCGCTCGCAGAACCTGGTACTGGGCCTCCATCACCCCGGCCAGCGCCCCCATCAGGATGCCCCGCTCCCCCGTCAGGTCGCTGTACACCTCGCCCTCGAAGGTGGTCGGAAACAGGTACCCGGATCCCACCGCAATGCCCAGCGCCAGGGCGCGCTCCCGGGCTCTCCCCGTGCTGTCCTGCGCCACCGCAAAACTCGAATTGATGCCGGCGCCGGAAAGGAAATTGCGGCGCACCGAGGTGCCGGAACCCTTCGGCGCCACCAGAATCACATCCACGTCCGGGGGCGGAATCACACCGGTCTGATCCTTGTACACAATCGAGAAACCGTGCGAGAAGTACAGCGCGTCCCCCGGCTTCAGGCAGCCCTTGATCACCGGCCAGATCGCCTTCTGCGCCGCGTCCGAGACCAGCATCTGCACCACCGTGCCCCGACGAGCCGCTTCTTCGATCTCAAACAACGTCTCCCCAGGGACCCAACCGTCCGCCACCGCCCGGTCCCAGTCACGCTGGAACCGGCTCGCCTGACCGACAATGACCCGAACGCCGTTGTCCTTCATGTTCAACGCCTGCGCCGGTCCCTGCACACCATACCCAATCACCGCGACCGTCTCGTCCTTGAGCACCCCCAGGGCCTTCGCCATGGGAAACTCGTCGCGCGTCACCACTTCCTCCATCACCCCGCCAAAATCGATCCTGGACATCGTGCGCTTCCTTTCCTCTGAGTTCTCTCGCGTAAGCACCCACCCCGCAGATGCCAACGCAGGGGCATGCGGCCCCCGACGATGGGAATATACCCGTCTGCGCACACCCCTGCAACGGCCCCGCGCGCCGGGACGTAATGCCTCCGTTCAATCCGAGAACCGGCTCAGCGGGAGCTTCGCCCTCCAAGGGATGGGGCGTCGCGTATTCGGTTCGGACTGGAGGGCGAAGCTCCTGCTGAGCCGGATGTCCGGAAAACGGTCGGGGCCCGGGGCCCGCAGGCGCGGGGGATCCCCTGTTTTCCGGACATCGCGACGGCAACAGCGGCCGGAAAACGGCCGTTCCCGGCAAGGGGGACGGCTTCCCAACCACTGGTCCCGGACAGGCCGCGGACTCCGTCCTGGGCCCCGTGAGGTGTCGGTTTGCCGCAGGGCCGTTTCTGACTATGCTATGGGCTGCGCCGGTGGCGAAGGGATCGGCACCGGCAGTTGGACAGGGAGCAGCATGGGCACACTCTTCGGCACCGACGGCATCCGCGGGCAGGCGAATGTTTTCCCGATCACACCCGAGATTGCACTCAAGGTGGGCAAGGCCATCGGGGCGGTGTACGGGGGCAGCGGTCAGCGGACCCGCCGCGTCGTCATCGGCAAGGACACGCGCCGTTCGGGGTACATGCTGGAAGCGGCGCTGACCAGCGGGTTGGTCTCCACGGGCATGTCCGTGTACCTTGTTGGTCCCGTTCCCACTCCTGCGGTGGCCCATCTGACCCGCTCCATGAACGCCGTCGCCGGGATCGTCCTGACCGCTTCGCACAATCCCTACGAAGACAACGGCATCAAGATCTTCGACCGCCTGGGCTACAAGCTCAAGGACTCTGTCGAAGCGGAACTCGAGGCCCTGATTCTCTCCGACGAGGCCATGGCCCGGGCGGTGGAGGGGAGGGACATCGGCAAGGCCCAGATCGTCCAGGACGCCCGCGGCCGGTACATCGAGTTTGCCAAGAGCACCGTCGACAACGAGGATCTCTCCGGTTTGCGGATCGTGCTGGACTGTGCCAACGGCGCCGCGTATCTCATCGGGCCCTGGGTTTTCGACGAGTTGGGGGCCGAGGTTATCCGCAACAGCACCGACCCCGACGGCTACAACATCAACGCCGGCTGCGGCGCGACGCATCCGCAGAACATCGCCGAACTGGTCCGGATGTACCGTGCCGACGTGGGGATCGCCTTCGACGGCGACGCGGACCGTGTCGTGTTTGCCGATGCGAAGGGCGCCATCGTCGACGGCGACCGTGTGCTGGCCATGTGCGCGATCCACAGCAAGGAACGCGGCACCCTTGCCCGGGATACTCTGGTGGTCACCAGTATGAGCAACCTCGGGCTGCACGAGTCCATGCGGGAACGGGGGATTGCGGTGGAGGTGACGGACGTGGGAGACCGTTGCGTGATCGAGCGCATGCGGGAGGGCGGGTACAACCTGGGCGGCGAAAAGTCCGGACACGTCATCCTGCACGACTACGCCACCACCGGAGATGGGATCATCACCGCTCTGCAGGTCCTTCGCCTGATGAAACAGACCGGCAGGCCCATCGCCTCCCTGGCCGACTGCATGACCGAGTACCCGCACCGCCTGGAGAGCATC
Source organism: Lentisphaeria bacterium (assembly GCA_016935045.1). Lineage (GTDB taxonomy): Bacteria > Verrucomicrobiota > Lentisphaeria > Oligosphaerales > JAFGRS01 > JAFGRS01. Next base: position 2,875 of record JAFGRS010000920.1, read on the forward strand.
CGGGTCCGCCGCAAACGCCCCATTGAGGAACTCGAGACGCTCCCGGACATCCTCCGCCGCTGCGAGGCAGCTCTGGGGGACCGGGGCCGCGTCGTGGCACGCTATTCGGGCACGGAAATGAAACTGCGCCTCCTGGTCGAGGCCCGGGACGCCCAGGCCGTGGACTCGTGGATGGCCGCACTGCTTGAAGCGGCCGGAAAGGAGCTGGTAGAGTGAAGATCCTTCTGCTCGATGCCGGCTCTCTGGAGGACCTGCAGCCCCTGACCTGCACGCGCCCGCTGCGGCGTTGTCCGATTGCCAATCAGCCCCTCGAGGAGCTGCAGCGGGCCCAGTGGGAGGCCGCCGGGCTGGCGGCGGCGACGCCGGCGTCGGTGGACGCGGACACCCTCTTTGCGGACGGCGCCGCCTGGCTTGCCGTGGAACTCCTGAGGGAGCTTGGTGGCCGCCGTCCGCCATACGTGGTACGGGACGCTGCGGGGGCTGTTCTCGCCTGGGCGGGAGCGTCGGGCGGGCCGCCGGCCGGAGCTCCCGCGGTGTCCGCGGGGCCGGGCAGTTTCGCCTTGCGTTTCCCGTGGGACCTGTTGCGGCTCAACGAGCTGCTGGTGGGCGGCATGGCGTGCGATCGCATCGAGGGTTGCGTGCGTGAGGGAGTGGTGGTGGACGGTCATCTGGCCTTGGGAACGGGCAGCGTACTGCTCCCGGGGGTGTACATCGAGGGCAACGCCGTGATCGGCCGCGACTGCAAGATCGGGCCGAACTGCTACATCCGGGGCAGTACGGCCATCGGGGACGGCTGCCACATCGGCAATGCCGTCGAGGTCAAGAACTCCATCCTCATGCAGGGAGCCGCCATCGGACACCTCAGCTACTGCGGCGACTCCATCATCGGGGAAAGAACCAACTTCGGCGCCGGCACCATCACGGCCAATTTCCGTCACGACGGCGCCGGCCATCGCTCCATGGTGGGCGGGACTCTCCGCGATACCGGACGGCGCAAGCTTGGCGCCATCGTCGGGGACGATGTCCACACCGGCATCCACACCGCCATTTACCCGGGACGGAAGATCTGGCCCCATCAGTGGACCCTGCCCGGCGAGGTCGTGCGCAAGGACATCCTCCCGGCCGAGACCATCCCCACGCCCTGAATCGGCCCCGAGGGAGCTGCCCCCGAGTCGGGCCCTCCTCCCCGCCGGTTGGCGAGGCCCCCGCGGCACGGCGGCGTTCCCCGATCACGATCGCCACGCCGGTTCAGCCGCGGGCGGCGATCCTGTTCAGCGTGGCGGTTGGCCCGTGATCAGCCAGGCAGTGACACCGACCACCATGGGCAGGAACTCCCCCAGCATATCCCCCGCGATCAGGCCGATCATGGCCGGCTTCAGCGCCTGGTAGGCGTGGGCGCCCCCGTACTTGTTCACGGTGGCCTTGAGGACCCAACCGACGCCGAAGCTGAAGGCCATCAGCATCCCCTGATACCCCCCGAAAAACAGGAAGATGACGGGGTGCAGAGGCCAACGGGCAAAGCGGAGCCGGCCGAACGCCACGGCCACGGCAAGCCCCAGGGCGATGGCAAAGGCCGTCAGGTGGGGCACGCCGGGCGCCATCTGCAGCAGGCGCGCCAGGCCGCGTCGTGTGCCGGCGTTCTCGAGGCGGTCCTGGGCCTTGAGCTTCTGGACGATTTCGAGGGTGTTCTCCAGAGGGTAGCGGGAGGAGGATCGCGGCCAGCCCACCGTGGGGGCGCCGCGGTCGTACTGCAGGTAGATCGTGGCGGGAACGGCCACACAGAGACTGAGCAGAACGGCGGCGCCGCCCCACAGCAGCAGCGGGGACATGCGGTTGCCCGACAATTCCCCGAGCTTCAGGGCCTGCACCGCGAAGGGCATCAGGCACCAACCGGGCGCCGCCAGGAGCACGGTCGAGACCAGGAACATGATGACAAGCGTTTCGGGGCCCAGCGCGGCTTCGCCGAACAACCCCCAGAGCATCACGCCGGGGTAGACGAAGGTGCCGACATGGAAGGCGCCCGTCTCGGCGATGATGCGGCTCACCGCGATATAGATCATCAGCGCCAGGCCGGTGTAGAGGAGCGTCAGCGGCCAGTCCAGCCCCACCTGCACAAGTTGGAACATGAACAGCAGGATGCCGCCCAGGAACAACCGTGCTCCCAGGACGGCGTAGCCCGGCACGGGGTCGTTCGCAGGCAGGAACACACCCCGCCGGAACACGCCCGCATAGTACCTCCGACCCGTGTAGAGCACCATGATCAGGACCCCCAGATAGCCCCCCGCGAAGAGGAACGGCTCCAGGCTCAGGGCCATCATCCGCCCCGAACGCAGCTCGATGCCGTAGCCCGCCAGGACCCCCGCGACCAGGCAGTACAGATAGGGCCCAATCCACATGGACAGCGCCACGTCGGAGCCCACGAAGTAGGCCAGCCCGATCACGGCGGGGAAGATGCGGGGGGTGAAGAGCAGGCCGCCCTTGCCCCTGACCAGCACCGGGACAAGGGACATGAGGGGTGAGAAGTCCAGCGACAGGCGGACGGGGATGAAGACATCGGGGAACCAGCGGCAGAGGGTGTTGTTCAGCAGCACGCCGAAGGAGAGTGTGAAGCCGACCCAGAAGGCGCGCCGGCGGAATACGGGACTGAGGGCGCCGTCCGGTCCCGGCAGCAGGCTGTTCGCGAAGACACAGATGGGATAGGGCAACTGCTCGTGATGGACCCACTGGCGATGGAACACGGCTGCCAGCCCGAGCACCGCAATCAGCATGCTGACCACCAGGGGACCCCAGAACAGGAATGGCCGCCGCCAGGCATGCCAGGGCACGGCCAGGAAACGGATGTGACGGTCGCCTTCCGCCAGCCCGGTCACATAGCCGTCCAGGGCCCGGCTCTCGTCCTCGCGTACGTCGGCCAGCATCCGTGGCGGGACCCGGTCCAGCACCCGCTCGGCCTTCAGACCGGAATTCGTGCGGCTGTCGTGATGCGGCATCATCACCGTCATCGGGAAGAGCTGCACCAGGCCCCAGCCCGGGATGCCGCAGGCCAGCAGGAAAAGCGCCAGCATGGCCCCCGCCTCGCTGTTCGAAAAGGCGAACGAGGGCCGCAGACGACGGAGAAGAGGATTGAGCAGAAGCACGAAAGCCAGCAGGCCGCCGTAGGCCACCACCGGCATCAGGGACGAGATCATCATCCCCGAGCGCACGACGGTGTCGTTGAAGTAACACCAGGCACTGAGCAGCAGCACCGCACACAGGCCCAGAAGCACGCACCGGATTGTCAGGCCATTCCGCACGCGACGGCTCTCCGCCGGGGAGTTGCCGTACTGTAGTGCCGCCGGACGCAAATGCGGGCGCCGTGCGCGCCAGGCCGGCCGCCGCAACCCGGCCGCCACGATGCCCGGATCGTTTCCCCGCGGCGGCGGTCCTGCGCAAGACAGGCCGCGGGGCCGTCGCGCATCACTCGAAGTACTCGATGGCTTCGAGGGCGTCCCGGGCCCGGGCACGCCAACGCATGTCCCCTCCGTGCAGGTCCATGGCTCTGCGATAGAAGTCCTTGGCTGCCGCCGTATGCCCAAGGCCCTCTTCGAGCCTTCCCATCTCGTACCAGACCCGCGGCAGGAAGGCGGTACGCTCCTCGGGTTTGCGGTTCGGCAGGTTTTCCGCCATGGCGTACCAGCGCAGGGCTTCGTCGCGGCGGCCCTCGGCGACGGCCCCTTCCGCGCAGCGCGTCAGGGCGGTGTAGCGTTCGCGGCCGTTCACGGCCTCGTTCCGGAGGGCCTCTTCGAGGAGCTCCGTGCCGCGCTGCCTGTCGCCCATGTCGAAGCGCACCATCTCGGCCCGGGGCAGGAGCATGGCGGCGCGGTAGCGTTCATCGGCCGCCGCGATGGCGTCGTACTGCTCCCGGGCCTTGGCGAAGTCGCCCATGGCGCGGTAGGTGAGGGCGGTTTCGAGGCGGGCGGGGACGCGCCAGTAGTCGCTGTCGGCGCAGGCCGTCATGCGTTCGCAGAAATGGAGCGACTTGGCATGGTCCAGGAAGTCTTCGCGCGCCAGCCGGGCCGCCAGCCGCAGTCCCTCCATGGCACCCCGGCTGATCTTCTCCTTTGCCGTGGCGGCGCGGTCCAGTTCGGCCGCGGCCTCCTCCGCCTTGGCCAGGGCTTCGGTCTTGCGGTTGGTCCGGGAGAGCGCCTCGCATTCCCGGAACAGGGCCTCGGCGCGCTGTATCGCCGTTGTCTGGGCGGCGAACCCAGCGGCGGCCAGAATGCACCAGGCCGGCAGAGCCGTGCAGAGTCTCATGGCGTTTCCTCCCCTGTCAGGACCGTGTAGAGGGCGTCCGGGGGCAGGACCACCCGCAAGCCCTCGCCGCGGCGCTCGACCGTAACCTTGCGGTCCGTCGGCAGGCCGTTGACGTCCAGCGCCAGCGCCCGGCGCAGCACCGGATTCGTGATGGTGACCTCCGCCGCCGTGTTCTCGACCAGCACCGGCAGGTCTCCCTTGCGCAGGATCTGGAGGCCGTCGTGCAGGTTGCCGCCCGCCTCGACGGAGCGCCGACGCACGGTCCAGCCGCTGGGACGTGCCACCGTACCGGACTGCACGAGGACCCGCCGCGACTCGGCCAGCGGCCGATCGTCCAGGGGCACCACCACCAGCGAACCATAGGCATTGCGGCTGCGGAGGGTGACGTCGCCCAGGGCGATCTCGGGGACCTCCGCCAGGAAGCCGGCCGCGCCCTGGCATTTCGGCGCGTTCACCGTGTAGAGCCCCCGCCCGTAGTCCGTGCGGATCTGGCCCGTCACGCTGGTCAGCACCTTCTTTCCCGTGTCGACCAGGGCCTCGAGTTTGGGCGAGACGCGGTTGTTGGCGGCATTGCCGCCGTAGCGCACCTGCACGGGCCCGACACAGAATGCCAGGGGATCGACCGGCGTCGAGACGGCCGAGTCCACCGGCATGTCGCCCTTGTCCCGGTTCGGGTCGTAGACGGGGGACTCGGCGATGAGGGGCATCTTCTGCTCCCAGATGTCCTCGAGGCTGCGTTCCTCGTAGACGACGGGTTCCTCGGCTTCGGCGATGTAGCCCTTGCGGAAGGCCAGGGCCGCTGCCGGGAAGAGTCCCATCTGCATGGGGGTGTTGTAGGCCCATTTGCCGTCGAAGGCGCCCCATTCCTCGCCCCCCGAGGCGAACCAGTAGAACGAGTCGACGCCGGTGAGGGAGAGCTGCGCCGCCACCAGCAGCGGTCCCTCGGCGGCGTAGAGGTTGGGCGGCACCCAGAGGCTCTCGAAGATCATCAGGGGGTGGCCCGCGGGCTGTTTGACGTTCATGGGCCAGAAATGGGGACGCTTGAGCGCCGACCAGTTGGTGTAGGTCTGCTGGGCGAGGATCTGCCAGCCGGTGTTGATGCCGGCGTGCAGGGCGCTGTAGTAGGCGTTGCGGCCGATGATCTGGTTGGCGGTGTAGCTGTAGCGTTCGGCGTCGTCGCAGAGGACCGGGTCGACGGATTTCCAGTTGCCCGCGTTGATGAGCTGGCGGCAGCCCAGTTCTTCGCGCAGGTAGCGTTCGGTCTCGGCGTTGAAGGTGCGCATGAGTTCGGTGTGGAATTCGAGTTGGTCGGTGAGGCGGTTGCGGGTGGGTTCGTTCCAGCGTCCGGCGCGGTCCTTGGCGTCCTTGGTGTGGAACCACATCTGCAGCAATCCGGCGGTGCCCTTTGCGGGGTTGTCCTCGCCGCGGAGGTCCCAGGCGGACTCGTAGGTCGTGTAGCGGGCGAAGGCGGTTTCGAGGGAGCCGTACTTCTTCTTCAGGAAGTCGCCGAACAGGCGCAGGAGTTGCTCCCGCGGCGGTCCCTTGATCTGGCTCTCCGTGTAGAACAGCAGCGAATCCTCGTTCTGGAGCTGGATGACGGCGACGGCCGGGTCGTCCTTGAGCGGGATGCCGGTGTAGGGATTGGGCTCGGTGTAGAGCCGCCGCAGCCACTCCCGGTACATCGCCTGCACGGGCTCGTAGAAGAACACCAACCCGGTCAGGCTGCCCCCCTCGAAGCCCAGCTCCCAGCTCGCCTCGTTGTCGGTGTGCGATCCCCAGTACGGGCTCAGGGTCGAGTAGATGCCCTCCTGCTTGAAGGCGGCCACCATCATCCAGGCGCCGTGCAGGTCCGTTTCGTTGATGTCCTGCCGCGAGACCGGCGGGCCGTTGCGTTCCCGCTTCGGGGGCAGGTGTCCGTGGAAGCGTACCATGTTGACGCCGCGCTTGGCGGCCCAGCGGGCGTGGTGGGCCAGGCTCTCGCGCTCGGTGGGGCTCACGGTCAGGTTGCGGTCGCTGAAGGGGATGCGCCAGGCATAGTCCGAACCGGACCAGAACCGGATCGGCTCCCCGTCGCCGCGGACCAGGCTGTTGCCATCGGCGCTGAGCCGGATGAAGCCGTGCTCCCCGGCGACTCGTTCGTTGAGGTGGCGCAAGTCGATGGGAGATTCTGAAAAACGGTCCCGCATCTTCGGAAAAGCCCAGGCGTTGGCCGGATCCAGCTCGGGAACCGTCTCGACGCGCTCGTCCGGCTTGGTGTGCAGGCGCGGGCGGAAGAGGAATCCCTCACCCGCCAGGACAAAACAGTCGACGGCGGCAAATCCCTTCTTGTCCTTCCCCGGCTGGACCGCCAGACGGAGGCGGTGTTCCCCCGCCCCCAGCTCCACCTCCGGGCCCTTGACCCAGACCAGCTTGTGGCGGTTCGAGCCGTCGTGCGAGACATAGGTTTCGTCGAAAACCCGGCGTTCGTGATCGAGGGTTTCCCGATGCGCCCGGTCCTCCTCCTGCCACTGTTTCCACGGCAGTGCGACCGCTTCCGCGCCGTCCAGGGCATACAGATAGCCCGTGCTCTGGGTGTTCAGCCGGATCCAGAGCCGATAAAGGCCCGCCGCTGGCACGCGGAAGGGGCAGACGACGTACCCTGATTCCATCGTCGGCTCGTCGAAGGAGTGCCACCAGTCGTGGCCGGAGAGCGAGGTCTCCCGGTCCACCGGGTCGTACCAGTCGTTCGAGTGCTCGACCTTCTCGGTGCCGTTTTCGGCTTCGACCCAGACATAGTCGGCCGCCAGGGCCAGGACGGCCGAGAACAGGATGGCAAAGGCAGGTTTCATGGCACAGGCTCCTCCGCGGCTGCCCCGTGGCGCCGCGCGCGTTCCCGGATACGATACACGGTCCAGCGCGCCTCTGCCCGCACCGGGTTCGGAAAGCCGGGAAGGGAAACGGGACACAAACCGGGGAGGGGAAA
>JAFGRS010000921.1 GCA_016935045.1 Lentisphaeria bacterium
CACGGCTGCAGCGGCTGTGCCCGCCGTCACCGTCGTGCGCAGGGCTGCCGACCGGCCCCGGGGGAGGCTGTTGCGCAGCCGTACCAGCACATCCAACACGGCCCCGTCGGGCGTCGCACGGAAGCGGGGACGCACCCCGCTGCAGAGGATGGTGTCGCGGCACCACCCCGCCGCATCGGCCAACGCCCGCGACAGCGCGGGCGTCGAGCAGACCTGTCCGGCGTCCATCCCGAACGCCACCCATCGGCTTCCCGCATAGGGACCTTCGAGGCCCAGGTACGCCGCCGCAACGACCTCGCCCTGGCCCGGCGGGTCGGCCATACCCAGCAACGGCACCCGGTGTGCGGCGCGGCGGCTCCGCGGCCATTCCGTCAGGGACCGCGAGGGGGTCTTCGGCTCCGCCGGCAGCACGAGTTCTCCCACGCTCAGCCCGGAGAAGCTGCCCGGGATCGGTCCGGCCGCGGGGGGGCCGAGATCTGCCAGGGGTACGAGACGCTTCGCCTCCCAGGCGCGCGCCCCCTCAAACACGGTGGGCGCCGCCCGCCAGGGTCCCGGCGAGGCCTCCTTGCCGAACCAGCGCCCCACCTCACGGCCGGGGGGCAGAGGAACGGGCGTGCCCGATACGGCGGCCGTGGGGACCGCCGCGGTTTCGAAGCGCAGGTCGGCGAGTGCGAACCCGTGGGGGCCCTTCCCGACCATGGCGGCCGTCAGGCCGGCCAACAGACGCTTGACATGCCTCGGGCGGATGGTCCCCCCCTCCCGTCCCAGGGCGGCGTTGGCATAGGAGACGAATTCCCCCAGGTGCAGGCGGTACTCCCGCCACTCCGCGCTCAGGGGTACGACGGCCTTCCAGCGCGAGGTGTCGTCCTCCGTCAGTTCGAGGCAGAGCCGAGGGGTCGCCGCATCGCCCCGGGCACCAAAGGACAGCACCACATCCTCCCCGGGCGGCGCTGGCAGCTCGATTCCCGCGTAGGCCCAGCCGGACAGGTTCCCGGTGTGAAAGGCGGCGCCGGTGCCGTCGGCCCGGGGGGTGACTTCGAGCCCGTCCCCCGGCCCCGCCTGGGCAAGGGACCAACCCGACGCAAAGGACACCGGCAAGACCACTGCACCGGGCGCCGGGGCCCAGACCGGGATCCACCCCGAGGCCGTGCGGTGCAAGGGAATCGAGAACGCTCCCGGGCCCAGCGTCACCAGGGCGCCCCCGTCCGCCAGATAGGCCAGCAGTCGCGAGGTCAACGGAGCGGGGACCCACGGCCCGTAGGGCAGAACCACCAGGTCGGTCCAGGCAATGTCCACCACCCCCCCCTCGAGAAGCCCGTCGGTGGTCACGGTGCGGACGTCGAAGCCCGCCTCCCGCAGGGGCGGTTCGAGGGGCCCCGGCTGCACACCGGCAAGGGCCTCGAGACTCAGATCCTGCCAGACCACCGCCCGGGGCAGGGCCCCGTCGGGACGGGAAAGCCTCCCCGTCTCCGCCAGGGAGATGTCGTCCAGCCACACGTCCCCCACCGCACCCCCCTCGGCGGCCCAGAGGGAGAACCGCACCAGGAGACGGGCGGCCCCCGGCGGCATGGGCGCCTGCGTGCCGCGGCCGAATTCCGCGCTGTATTCCCGCCAGCCGTGGACCGGGGTGGACGCATCGAGCGAGATCCCCCCCAGCATCGCCAGATGCCCCCCGCCAGCGTCCCGGAAGTAGAGCCGCAACCCGAAGGTGCCGTTGCGGATGCCGTCGTTGCGGATGCGCGCGCTGAGACGGTACGTACCGAGGCGGGAGAGGTCCCCTCCCAGGGTCAGCTCGGGGTGGTCCACCGCGGCGTTCTCTCCCTCGCAGACGATGTGTAGGCACCCCGCCCCCGCGGCGGCGGCCGCACCGTCGCGGACGTAATGCCGCGCCGGGTCCGGACCGAAGCCGGCCCGCCACGGGGCCGTGCCCTCTTCGAAACCGCCATTGGACAGCAGCGGCTCGGCCGCACCGGCAACCCCCGCGAAGAGCCCGAACCCCAGAACCGCGGCAGCCACAGGAATGCAGACGCTGCGCATGTTGGCATACCTCCCGGCGAAGCTCCGCCTCGACCCCGGAACGCAACCCGGGACTCGCCGGCAGCAAGGCTCGTAGTACCGGCTTCAGCCGGAATCCCGGGCGCTATCCGAGACCGCCTGAAGGCGGAACTACGAACCCCGGAACGCGCTGCCATTCCTTCCGCCACGGGGCGGCATCGTTCCGTTCCGGTGATACAGTACGGCAAGCCTGTCCGTTCCGGAAGACCTGTGAGCACGATAGCCTATTCGTACGGGATTCCCAGATTCGGCAGCGGGTGTCGCAGGATGGACCGCATAGAAGCCAACAAGGCCTTCCTGACTTCGATCTACCGCAAGGAGCCCTTTGCGGGGCACGCTTTCGCCTGCCGGCCCGAACTGGTCCCGGTGTACGCCGGGCCGGACAACGAGTACACCACCTCCGACCGGCCCGTTTCGGAGTGGGTCCCCTGGGTGGTCGAGAACTACCGCCGCCGAATGGCCTTCCTCGAAAGCGTCCCCAGCGACGAGGTCCCCACCTGCGACCTCTCGACGGGGACCCAAATCTACGCGGCCGCCTTCGGCTGCCCCGTGCACCGCAACCTGGACAGCAATCCCTGCGCCCTGCCGCGCGTGTTCACCGCCGCCGAAGCCGATGCCCTTTCCGAACCCGACATCTGGAGTGCCCCGTCTCTCTACCGGGTCTTCGAGTTGGCGGACGCCGTGCGGCGGGAACTGGGCCCCGACGTGCCCCTGGGGCCGCCGGACAAGCAGACCGGCTTCGATACGGCCTGCCTGGTGTGGGAGAAGACGGGCATCTACGCCGCCATGCTGACGCCCGAAGAGAAGGGCGCGGTCAAACGCCTCACGGCCCGCTGCACCTCCCTCCTGATCCGCTTCCTGCGGGAGTTGCGCCGGGAGTTCCCCACGATGACCCTGCGGGGATGCCCGGGGGTGTGGACACCCCCTGAGATGCCGCCCTGGTACTCCAATGACGAGTGCGGCGCGTTTGGCACGGCGCTCTTCGAGGAGTTCTGCCTGCCTGAGTTGATCGAACTGTCGGAGGCGTTCGGCGGTCTTGGGATGCACTGCTGCGCCGATGCCGATCACCAGTTCCCCCTCTTCCGCCGGATCCCCGGGTTCTACGCCTTCAACCGGGTCCCGGCCAAGCAGGGCAGGCAGGGCCTGCGACCCATCCTCGAACACCTCGGGGGACCCGAAGGCCCCGTCCATGTCCTCTCGTGGCTGCCTGATGCCACCATCGAAGCCCTGCTGCGGGAGGCCCCCGAGGGGACCCGCTTCATCTTCCTGCGGCAGGGAGGATCGGCGGACGACGCCAGGGCCTGGCTCGACAGGATGCGCGCCCTAAGGGTCCGCACGGAAATACCTTCACATTTTGGCGAGGCGCCGCATGGTCATCCGCAAGGCACGAGGAGGGCGCATACCCTA
>JAFGRS010000922.1 GCA_016935045.1 Lentisphaeria bacterium
CGGTGGCAGGCCGCGACGGCTGCCGCGGTGCAGACCGTGCGGGTGCTTGCCAGGCCCGCCGAGTCCGTCCAGGGAGGCAACGGGGAGGCGATGGGCATGGCACGCCATGGCGGCTGGCGCGGCAGACGGGGAACGAGCACCGGCTTCTTCCACGTCGAGAGGATGGCGGAACGCTGGTGGCTGGTCGACCCGGAGGGCTGGGGCTTCCTCAGTCTCGGGGTGAACGGCGTCAACGAGCAAGGCACCGCCTCGCCGGCGTTGGGGTACAGCCCCTACCGACGCACGGTGCAGGCCGCCTACGAGGACGATGCCGCATGGGCCGCCACCGCCGTGTCGCGGCTGCGGGTGTGGGGTTTCAATACCCTCGGGGCCTGGTCCTCCGCGCTGGTGGAGTCCGCGGGGATGCCCTACTGCCACATCCTCGACATCGGGCGGCGCGCCACCGGGCAGAGCCTCACGCGTCCTCCGCGGGGCGGTGCGCCGTGGGCCTGGTTCCCGGATGTGTTCGGCGCCGCCTTCGAGGAAGGGGCCCGCCGGGTGGCGCGGGAGGCCTGCGGCCCGCGCCGGGACGATCCCTGCCTCGTGGGCTACTTCCTCGACAACGAGTTCCGCTGGGACGGGCTCTGGCAGGCGGCCTTCGCGTCGGCGCCCGATTCGCCCTGCCGGGATGCCCTGGTGGCCTGTGCCAGGCGGGTCTTCCCGAGCGCGGACGCGCTGCGGGAGGCGGGTGCCGCGGCGGGAATTCCGGCCCTCTCCTCTGCGGACCTGCGCCAGATGGCAGAGCCGCCGGCACGGGGGCTGGAGGCCCTGCGCGAAGCCTGGCTCGAGACTGTGGCGGAGCGCTACTTCTCCGTGTGCACGGCAGCGGTGCGCGAGGCCGATCCCAACCACATGGTGATCAGCCAGCGCTTTGCCGGCCACGCTCCGGACTGGGCCGCGCGGGCGGCCGGGCGTCATTGCGACGTGTTCTGCATCAACTACTACAATGACGGCATCGCCTACGGGGTCTCCGACGGCCTCCGGGACCGTTTTCGGGAACTCGGCGAAATCACGGGCCGGCCGGTTCTGGTCGGCGAATGGTCCTTCAAGGCCATGGACTCGGGACTGCCGAACACGCGGGGCGCGGCGACGCCGGTCGAGACGCAGCAGGACCGGGCCGTGGGCTACGCCTCGACCCTGGCGGTCCTCCTGGACAACCCGCATGTCGTCGGCGCGCACTGGTTCATCCACTCCGACCAGCCCCTCGAAGGACGCTTCGACGGGGAGAACTCGAACTACGGGCTGGTGGACCTCGCCGATCGCCCCTACGGACCGTTGGTGGTCACGGCGGCGTTCATGAACCGTTTCGCCTATGTCCTGGCCGACGGCGCTGCGTTTGGCAAGGCGCGGGTCGAGATCCTGCCCGAGGGACCTGCCTGGGTGCGGCTGGAATCCGACGAGCTGGCCGTGAACAGCGCTTCGCCTCAGCCCTGCCGCTTCTCCGCCTCGCACCGGCGCGCCGGCGTCGGCGAACGCCGGCTGCGGATCGGCGTTGCCGAGACGGGGACGCAACGCGCTGCCGAGGCGGCGTTTGCCTGGGCCGGCGCGCAGCCCCTGGTCGGGAGCGCGCACCCGCGCGGACGTTCCGCCGGCTACCAGATCCGGGAAGGCGGCCCGGGCGGCAGCGTCCTGGACCGTGACCGACAGCTCCCTGTGGACGCTGAGCCGCGCGGCTTCGGGGCGTCCCCGGCACGTCCGTTCCTGGAGGCGGACCCGTACCTCGACATCCGGCCGGGGGAAAGCGTCCCGACGATCCTCACCGTCCGCAACCCGACCCCGCGGCCCCTGGCCGGCGACCTCGTGCTGGAAGCCAACTCCGGCTGGACCCTGGACGCCCTGCCGGCGCTCGATGTCCCCCCGGGAGGCAGCCAGGAGATCCGTGCCATGCTGGCGGCCGCCGCCGAGACGCTTCCCTATGCCCGTTTGGTGATCCGTGAGCCCTTCGCGGACGTCGTCGTCTTCCGCGTCGGTCTGCCCGCCGATCTGGTGGCGGTGTCTTCGGGGGAGGGCGTGGCAGTGCTGCTGAGGAAGCGGGTCGGTTTCGCGGGGGAAGGGTTCCTGGACGTCGTCAGCGAGCCGCTGCTGCTGACGGGCGCCGCGCGTGTGGACGGCAGCCCCGGGCTTGCGGGGCCGTGGCCGCTGACGGGGACTCCCGATCCGGCGGCGCCTGCCGTGGCGTTGCGGGCGGTCCTGAAGCGGCCGGGAATGCCCCTCCTCGAACTCCATACATACTGCTACCGCTTCCGCGACGCCGGCGACTGGCGGGGAACGGGTGGCGTGGAACCGGAGACGAGCCGGGGACCGCACGGAGAGCCCTGCCTGGGCCTCTCCCGCGCGACGCCGGGAACGACGGAGTGCCATCTGCCGGCCGTTCCCGTTCCCCCCGCCGGCCAGGCCCTCTCGGTGCGCCTGGCAGCGCAATGGGACCAGGTCGTGCGGGGAGGGACCCAGAGTTGGCACCGGGCCAACGTTGCGGTCTACTTCGAGGATGCCGAGGGGAACTATGTCAGTCATGTCGACGTCCTGCTCGACCATGGCAGCCGGGACTGGACCCGCTTCGAACGCCTTGTGCACGTGCCGCGGAGCGCGGCGCGCTTCCAGATCCGGGCGCGCCTGCTGGAGTGCACCGGGAGCCTGCGCGTCGCGGCCGTCCGGGTCGTGGCGCTTCCCCCGGACCTCTCCCGGGACTTGCGCTGATCGAGGAGAAGTACGCATGCAGATGCAAGGGCGTTTTCGTCCTTCCGCACACTCGCTCCGGCGGCATGCCCTGCGGGCCGGATTGTGCGCCTGCCTGCTGGCCCCGTGGGCTGCCCGGGGGGCCGACGGTGACGAGTACCCCTTCGCTGCCATGTCGTCGTTGGCGTCCTGGCAACTCGGGGGGCAGCGGGTGGCCTACTCCCTCGGCCGGAGTTCCCTGGCGGTATCCCGTGAGGTCCTTTCGCCCGGCGGCGAACCGACTCTGGCACTGGCATACGACTTTGCGGACGCCCGGCGGCACACCGTGTCGGCCTACTGGACGGGCGCTGCCATGCCGGGGGTCTGCCGCGGGCTCAGCTTTGCGCTGTACGGTGACGCATCGGGGTGTCCGTTGCAGCTCACCGTCGAGGATGCCGATGGGAACTGGTTCCAACGGCGTGTCGGAGTGGTCGACTGGGAGGGATGGCGTCGGCTGGAGGCGTCTCTGGGAGAGGGCGCGGACTGGACAGCGGTGCTGGTGTGGGGACAGGAACGCCGTCCGCCACGGCATCCCGTGAGCCTGCGGCAGATCGCCCTGCTGCGATACCCCGGCGCCCCCGCCCTGGGAACCATATACCTCGCGGACCTGCGGGTGACTGCCGAGGTCACCGCGATCGATCGGGTCGAGACCTCGCTGGCCGCCGACCGCAGCCCGGCCCTCTATGACGTGGGCGAACGCGTGGTGCTGACCGCGTCCCTCGTGCATCGGGGTGCGACGCCTCTGACGGGGGACCTGGCATGGGTCGTGCGGGATGCCTTCGGAAAGGAAGAAGCGCTGGGAAACGCGGCGGTCCGGCTCGCTCCGGGGGATACGGTGCGGGCCAGCCGGAGTCTCACGGCCGCGCGCACGGGACCCTACGAGGTGGACGTCCACTTGCGTGCGGAAGCGGGGACCCGACGCTGGCGCTGTCGGTTTGCGGTCACGCGGCCCGGCCCGGCTCCCGGCCCGGACCAGGACGCCGTGTTCGGGTGCTGCGGGGCGATCCAGGGGTTCACTCCGGGGCAGATCCCGACCGTTCTGCGGCTAGACCGGGACGCGGGCATCCGTTGGGTCCGGATGGGGTTCCCCTGGTCGGCGATGGAGCCTCTGCGGGGGCAGTATGCCTGGCTGCCCGCCCGAACGGCGCCAGGCGTTTCCGGGCAGGCCCTCGAAGGGCAGGGGGGCAACAGCACGCTGAGCGTGCCCCCGAACCCACTGCTGGACGTGCGGGATGCGTTCACCCTGGCCTTCTGGCTGCGCTGCGCAGGCGCCAACGAACGCTGGCAGTGCCCGGTCACCCGCGGGCTGGCACCCCACGGACGGACCTATTCCGTCTACCTGGGACGCGAGAACGGCCTGCTCTCCTTCAGCGGGGGCTTCGAAGAACTCCCGGACGCTCCGCACACGGATGTGAACTCGGACTGGTGCGCCTGGGACAACCGGTGGCACCACGTCGCGGTGACCTACGCCGCGACGGAGGGCACGATGCGGTTCTACGCGGACGGGACGCTCCAGTGCGAACGGACCGTGGCCGGAGGCGCGCTCCGCGCGGACGGCTCGGGGCTGGACTTCGCGCACTGTTTCCCGGGGGCCGTGGACGAGGTGGTCCTCTGCCGCCGCTGCCTGCCGGCCGAGAGCGTCGCGTCGCTGGCCCGGGGGGCCGATCCCCCGCCGGACGGGCTTGCGGGCTGGTGGCGCTTTGACGATCCCGCGGACCCGGGAAGGGATTCGGGTCCCCACGGCTTGCACGCGGTCAGCGCGACCCCCCCGATCGTCCGCAGCGTCCAGATCGCCCGGGAGCATGGCCTGCGGACCCTCGGGATCCTCGGCTTTCCGCCACGCTGGGCGTCCACGGCACCCCCCGAAGCCGAACGGCCGCAGGTGTACGCTCCCGATCTCCAGGCCTGGGGGGAGTATGTCGAGGCGATCACCCGGCAATATCGGGGCCTGGTGGATCACTGGGAGATCTGGAACGAGCCCAACATCTCTGTGTTCTGGTTGCCCGAGCCGGACCCGGTGGCGTTCTTCGCCGTCGTCAAGGCGGGGTACGCCGCGGCGAAGCGGGGCAATCCGGGCTGCACGGTCATCACCCCCGGCCTGGCGGGTCCCCACCATGGGGGCGACGAGGCAAGCGCCTATCTGGAGGCCCTGATCCGTCTCGGCTTGCCTCGACACTGCGATGCCATCTCCGTTCACCCCTATCGGCACCGGCTGACGCCCGAGGCGAGCGACCTGGCAGGCAACCTGCGGCGCATCGCGGATCTGACGTCCCAGCATGGGGGGCCCAGCCGGCTGTGGATCACCGAGCTGTGCTGGGCCACGCACCTCAGCGGCGGGACCACCGAGTGGCGCGCGGCTCAGATGCTCGGTCGAGCCGTGCCACTGGCCCTCCACACCGGCCTGCTGGACCGCATCATCTGGTTCCGTCTCCACGATCCCGGCCTGGATCGGTTCTACCTCGAACACAACTGTGCCCTGTGCCGCAACAACCTGCTGCCGAAGCCAGAGTACTTCGCCTACCGTACCTGCGCCACGCTGCTCGACGGGGCGGAACCGGACGGGGAAGCGGGCCTGGTTCCGCCCTTGTTCGCGCGTTGCTTCCAGCGCGGGGAGGAGCATCTGGCGGCCCTCTGGAGTACGGAAGGTGACCACATGGCAGCCCTGGATGTGGGAGCGCCGGAGGCAACGGTCGTGGACCTCATGGGCAACGAGTCCCAGCGCAGGACCCGCGAAGGGATCCTCCTCGAAGTCCTCGGCGAAGATGTCCTCTTCCTCAGGGGACTGCCGCGGCGCCCGCTTGCCGCGGAGGCGCCCCTGCGTGCCGAGGCGCCGTCGAGGGTGCGTATCGGCGGGCCGGCCACGATCATGGTCCGGCTCGCGAACCCCTTCGCCACCGAGGCGGCGTTCCGGGTCGAGATGGATGCCTCGGATGCCCTGGTCCCCAACTCGACGGTGCCGGCGCCCACGCTGCCGGGCAGGGGAAGGACCCAGCTCCCCATCACCGTGTCGGTGCCGGCCGATGCCCGCCCGGGCTGGCGCACCATCCCGCTTCGCGCTTCCCTCGGCGAGCGGACGTGGGTGCACCTGCTCCGCCTGGGGGTCACCGGCGTGGACCCCGCGGCGGGGCCCCTGGCCCGCTGGTCGATGGATGGGACGGAGGCTGACCGGATACCGGATGGGTCGGGCCATGGGCACCATGGAACGTGCGCCGATGTGGCCCGTGGACCGGGGCGGTACGGGACGGCTCTGCTGTGTGACGGCAGGACCTTCGGCCGGGTACCCCATGCTCCGGACCTTGACCTGGCCGAGGAGGTCACGCTGGCCTGCTGGGTCCGCATGCCGGCGGCCACCGGAACGTGGCAGTCCCTCGTCACCAAGTTCCTCGGTGACCGGATCCGGAATTATGGCCTGTACGTCCGCCCTGACGGGAGCGGTCCCGGGTTCTCGGCGTCCTTCGAGAACGCCTCCACCCCCCATACCGATACCGTGGGCGCCTTCCCGCTGGCCGACGACAGGTGGCACCACGTGGCGGCTACCGCCTCCGTTCTCGATCGGATGGTACGCCTGTACGTCGACGGGCTTCCGGTCGCGGAACGGGCGCTGGACCTCGGTCTCATGAAACCGAATGCGGAGCCGGTGCTTCTGGGCCAGGACCTGCACGGGGCCCTGGATGAAGTCCAGATCCATGGCCGTGCACTGGGGCCGGCCGAGATCGCTGCCCTCGCGCGCCCATAGGGTCCGCACGGAAATAACTTCACATTTTGGCGAGGCGCCGCATGGTCATCCGCAAGGCACGAGGAGGGCGCATAC
>JAFGRS010000923.1 GCA_016935045.1 Lentisphaeria bacterium
CCTCTTCGAGAGCGGTTTCGAGAAGTTCCGCAAGGCGGCGCAGCACAAGGGCCGCATCCTGGCGCAGCGGATCGGGGAGTCTCCCGACATGCTCAGCCTGGTGCGGGAGCGCATGGAGCCCTTCCTCAAGGAAGTGATGAAGGACGAGCCGGCCATCCAGCTCATCGCGGTGACCGGACTCGACGGCCGCCAGATCGCCCAGGCCCAGACCCAGCGCGGCGAGAAGGGCCTCTTCCGGCCCCTGATGAAGGAGAATTTCCTCGACCACGAGTGGTTCCGGGAAGTCGTGGCCAGCGGACAGCCCTACGCTTCCGACCTCTTCTTCTCGAAGTTCACCGGCAAGCTGATCATGACCTTCGCGGTGCCCGTCCGCAACGAAACCGGCGAGACCGTCGCCATTCTCGACGTCGACTTCAAATTCGATGAACTGACCCAACTCATCAGCGCCCTGCCCCGGGATGTCGTCGAGGACGAATGAGCTGCCCGAATCCGGGAGGCCCACTCCGTGGGTCGGCAGGTTTCCGCCGGGAATGTGGGAGGCGCAGGCCACGATGCGGTTCACGTTCCGATGCTCCAGGCGTGACCCCCACTTCCGCGCCGGCTGAGCCGGCGCCAGCCCTGGCAGCCGCTTCCCCAGGTGACTCGGCTCGAGGCGCACTGGAGGACCTTGTGACTCGGGTGGCGACGGACCTTCTCGGGGATGACCCCTCCGCAGCCCTGCGGCGCTGGCGGGCGGGGGTCGGCGCCGCGGAATTGGCGCCCCTCGCCGCCCAGACTGCCGAGATCGGCCGAACTGAGCGAGACCTGCCGCACGTACCGCGGGGGCAGTTGGCGGGATGAGGCCTGGCGCTGTAAAGTGAGCAGCCGGAGCTACACCGAACCGGAGGGCACAAGCGGCAACCTGGGCTTTCGCGTGATCCTGGGGCTGTCCCGGGAAGTCCCCGCTCCGTAACTGCCGCCCGGCCTCCCCGCGGACACACAGTCTGGCAGATCTCGCCATCTGGATCGTGGGGCGCACGCACGGGGAACGTCCCGAAGAGATGCGCTGGGGCACCGTCCCCCGCGGTCTGCCGAGATGGAAATACCAAGCATATAATAGCTATGGGAAGAGAGTGTCCTCGTGAGCAACTTGGTGGCGTCTGGACGATTTCGAGACGATTCGTAGCTACCGGCGGAGGATCGGCTCCTGCAGATCGGACGGGTGAGACATGGATGTTCTGCTTGCGTGGGTCGGTGCGTTCCAGATGCCCCGGATCGGGGCGGGCCGGGGCATGCGCCTGGTATCGGCTGGCGTGGTGCTGCTGGCGCTGGGGCTTTGGGCGGGAGTGCTTCGCGGCGCCCTCGTGCCTGCGCCACCGGCCGACGCCGTCGCGAACGGCGGCTTCGAGGAGGAGGCCGAACCCGGGACCCCGGCGGGATGGATCCGGAAAGCCCGGGACGTGCCGGAGGGGGTCGAACTGGTCTGGGAAACGCAGCGTCCGCACCGGGGCGAGCGCTGTCTCGGCATCCGCAGCACCTCTCCCCAGGACCGCCCCTGGTTCTGGTGGGAACAGCGCCTGCGGCTGCGGCCGGCACAGACCTACCAGCTGACCGCCCGGGTCCGCAGCGAGACCCTCGACCTCGGCGGCGTCCTCGTGCTCTCCTGCCGCGGCGAGGACGGCAAGGAGCTGCGGCGGCAGCACGTCTACGCCTTTCCCCGGCACAGTCCGGAGTGGGGTCCGGTCGAGGTGGACATCACCACGCCCCCGGGCACGGTGGGAGGCACCCTGCAAATCTCCATGCATGGGCGCGGCGCCCTCTGGATCGACGACCTGGCTCTGCAGCCGGGATCCTCCCGCGACGCCACGCCTCTCGCGGACGCGCGCGTCTACCCGGTGCTGCGGCGGGATATGCCTCCCGTGGCGGACGGTGACCCGATCGAGTGGGAACGGATTCCCCGGGCGGCCGTGCGTGAGGCCTATGCCGTCACCCAGGCCCAGGCCGTGGTCATGGACCGGGAGGAGTCCGCCGGTTCGGCCGACCTCAGCTTCGCGTTCGCCCTGATGAGTACCCCGCGGGAGTTGGCCCTGTTGGTGGAGGTGCGGGATGATCGCCATGTGACCCGCACGCCCTACTGGCAGGGAGACAGCATCCAAGTCGCCGTTGATACCCTCCACGGGCGGACCACCACGGTGCCGGCCCCCGGGGTCTTCGCTCTCGGCTTCTCCTGGGAGGAGCCGGAGGCGCCGCTGGTCGTCATCGAGTCCCAGCCGGAGGGAGGCAGTCTGTCAGCCTCCGACGTGCGGGTGGGGGTCCGGCAGGACGCGAAGGGATACACCCTCGAAGCCGTGCTGCCCTGGGCCGTCCTCGGGCGCGCCGAACCGGTCCGGAACGAGCCCATCGGCTTCACGGTTGCGGTGAACGACTGCGACGGCGCCGGGCGGAAGTGGGCCGAGTGGACGCCGGGCATCGTCCTGGGCAAGTCCCCCGCCGAATACGGTACGCTGGTGTTCGCGGAGGACGGCGACTCGACCCTCTGCCTGCTGCGCCCGGGATCCATCCCCCTCGACGACCTCAAACCCCTGGAATTCGAGGCCGTCCTCGTCTCCCTCGCCCCCGAGCCCCGCGAGGTCGCTCTCGAACTCGCCATCGACGGCGGACGCGAAGGATGGGTCGACCGCCGCACCTACACCCTGCCGCCCGGAGTGGCCCGTCTGCCCCTGGCGTACGCTGCGGGCCAGGTGCCCGAGGGAAGCCACCGGGCGCACCTGGCCGTGGGAAACAACACCTCCACCCTCGCATTCGACGTCGCTCCCCTGCGCCGGACCGTGCGGGCCGTCGAGGACCGCCTCCGCCGCCTCGAACACGCCGCCGGGGAGCTTCGCAGGGCCGTGGACCGCGCCCGTGCCATCCCCGTCGATGTGGCTCTGCCCGATGCGACCCTGACCGTCGCCGAGCATTTCCTGCGCTGGATCGCCGCGGATGTGCGCCGGGACGGCCACGAGGCCATCGCCCTGCGGGAGGCCGAACGCCTCTCCCCCCTCCTCGACCGGGCCCTGGCGGAAGTCGCCCGGGCCACTGCCGAACCGGACGCCCATCCGCCCATAGCCGCGCCACCCGCCCTGGCGGCCGAACTGCGGGGAGCGAACTGGTACGTTGGCGACCGCCCGGTGCTGCTCATCGGGTTCAACCAGATGGACCGGGATTTCCTGCGGGATCTGCCCCGGCTCGGGGGCAATACCCTCACCTCGGCCGGCTTCTCCGCTGCCGCGGCACTGCTGCCGGGAGGGACGATCAACGAAACCGCGCTGCGGGAACGGGCCGTTGCCGCCGTGCGCGAGGCGGCGGCCCTCGGCCTTCGCTCGGACATCCATTTTGGACACAGCATGCCCCGCTGGGCCATCGAGAAGTGGCCCGACATCACCGCGGGGAAAGGCCACTTCATGGACTACGACATCGACCACCCCGAGGCCCGCTCCCTGACCTGCCGTACCATCGAGGCCGTCGCCCGGGCCCTGCGGGGCGAACCCGGGGTGACGACCTACGATCTCTGGAACGAAGCGGCCTACTCCGCCATGTCCCCCCGCAGCCTGGAACTCTTCCGGGCCGCCATGCACCGGCAGTACGGCCGCATCGAGCGTCTGAACGAGGCCTGGGCGAGCCGCTACGTGGGCTTCGCGGAGGTCGTCCCGGTGGTTCGCGATCCGGATCGGCCCGCCGCCTACACCGACTGGGTACGCTGGAACAACGGGCGTTTCCACGACTTCATCCGCGAGATGCACGAGGCGGTCCACCGGGGCGACCCCACGGGCCGGACCACGGTCAAGTTCTCCAACGAAGCCGTGATCGTGGGTTCGCTCAACCATGCCTGGCAGCCGCAGAGCACCAGCCGCCACAACATGGGCCACGACCGCTATGCCCTGGCACAGCTTCTCGATGTCCAGGGCTGCGACACCCGGCCCACGCTCCTTTCCCCCGACTACGCCTTCGCCTGGCGCTACCCCGGCATGGCCTACGACCTGCAACGCTCCATGGCTCCCGGCAAACCCATCGATGACTCCGAGTGGCACGGCGTTCAGACGGTGTACTACGACAACCCGGACCAACCCGCCGAGTTTCTCGATGCGGCACTCTGGTTCTCCTACTTCCACGGGGTGGCCATGAACCTGACCTGGTGGTGGTCACGGGACGGCACGGAGCCCAAGGCGCAGTGGTTCGAGGGCAGCCTCTGCACCCAACCCCAACTCCTCGATGCCTGGGCCCGGAACTCCATCCGCGCGCAACGCCTTGCCCCGGAGATCGTCGCCTTCCAGAGCCAGCATCCCCGCGTGCGCCTGCTGTACTCCAAACCATCCGCCATCCTCGACCTCCGCTACCTCGATACGCTCCGCGACGCCTACGAAACCCTGAGCTGGTTCGGCATTCCCATCGGCTTCGTGACCGAGGAAATGCTCCTGGCCGGCTTCCGGGAGCTGGACCTGTTGGTGCTGCCCGCGGCCCGGCATGCGTCGCCGGGTGTGCGCGAGGTGGTTGCCGAACTCCGGCGCAGCGGGGTCGAGGTGGTGAGCGTGGGCGCGGACTGCCTCACCCTGACACCCCATGGCCGCCCCCTGACTCCGGCGGTTCCCATCGCGTCCGCCACACTCGCCGATGCCGGAGCCATCCCGGCCTGGGCCGCTTTCGGTGGCCCGCTCCGGCATCCCCTCCGCTGCCTGGGACCGGATGGCGTGAGCAGCAAACCCGTCGCCTTCCGGACCGTCCGCCACAACGGACGCACGTTGGCCTACCTCATCGGCCTGGGGAAAGAGGCCGCCAGCGTCCGCGTCGAACGGGACGGACACCCCGCCCGGAGCCGCAGCCTGATCGATGGAAAGAGCTTCCGCGGCGAACGCCTGGTACGACCGTTCGACGTCGACCTCCTCGTCATCGATCCCTGAACCGGCCCCCTGGAGGGCGACGCTCCGCGGAGCCGTTCCCCTGTTCCCTGGAGGGCGACGCTCCGCGGAGCCGTTCCCCTGTCCCCTTGGAGGGCGACGCTCCGCGGAGCCGTTCCCCTGTCCCCTTGGAGGGCGACGCTCCGCGGAGCCGTTCCCCTGTCCCCTGGAGGGCGACGCTCCGCGGAGCCGTTCCCCTGTCCCCTGGAGGGCGACGCTCCGCGGAGCCGGGAATGCCCGCGAGGCCGCGGGCGGTCCAGACTCACGTGAGACGATCCGGACGCTGTCAATGGTGGCGACACCCACCAGCCCACCGGCACGCGTCCAGAAAGGCCGCGACGCGTTCCATGATGGGGCCGATCAGGCGCGGGGACCGGGCGCCCTGGTCGTCCCAGATCCCGTGGGCTTCGCCCGTGCCGGCAAAAGAGAACACCTCGCAGGGCCGCCCCACCTCCCGGTAGGCCGCCGCGATCCGCTCGGACTGATCGAGGGGCACCAGGCGATCGTTCGTGCTGTGGACGCACAGCAGGGGCGGGGACCGGTCCGTGACCTGGCATACCGGCGACGCGGCCGCAAGCTGATCGGCGGACACTTCCTCGGTGCCGAAGAAGGAACGGAACCGCCCGGGACCCCGCTGGACCCAGAGGAAACGAAGGTCCGTCGGGCCGGCGATATCGACGATCCCCGCCACCCGGTCGGGTGGGAGCCGCAGCCCTGTCATCAGGGCCAGGTGTCCTCCCGCCGAGGCCCCCAGGATGATCAGACGCCGGCGATCCAGTGGTGCGAAGGCGTCGTGTTCCGCCTCGAGGGCGAAACGGGCGGCCCGCAGGCAGTCGTCGCCGCAGGCCGGCCAGGGCGCCTCTCCCGTCAGGCGGTAATTAATGTTAAAGCAGGTATAGCCGATAAGGGCGAAGCCTCCACAGACCGCGTCGAAGCGGAATCGATCCATGGACTGCCAGCCGCCGCCGTGAATGACGAACAGCACGGGAGCACCCGCGGGTGCTTCCGGCAGGTGCAGGTCGCCCTGTCCCCGGAAGCCGTGCTCGGGGGCGTACGCGATGTCTCGGATCGTGGTGCCCATACTTGGTGCACTCCGCGCAGGACCCGTACCATGGGCCAGTCCCAGGTTCGTACATTCCACCCCTCGGCGCGGTCGGAGTCCCATCCTGGAGCCCGCGATGCCCGGACGTCCCGGGCGGGTTCGCGGTATCTCTGACAGGGCATTCAGGCGGTCTTCTTCCCCCTCCCCGCAGCTTCGTCGCGCACTACTGCCGCGGGCCGGCCGGGACACCCCCCGGCGGGCCGCCGGGAGGGGGCGGGAACCCGGGGCCGCCCTGTCCCCGTTGCCTCGGTTTGATCTCCATCAGGGCTTTGCAGTCTTCCTCGGTCAGTTCGGCACGGACTTCCACCCGTCGTTCGGCCTGGTTGCTGACCATGGACTCGACTAGGGGGATAGGCCGGCCGATGGCCTGCATCAGCATCATCTTGGCCATGCCCAGGACCATCATGTCAACCAATGTCTTGACCTGCACGGCCTCCTGCGCCCCGGCGAAGTCCGCCGACAACGCGGCCTGAATGGTCTCGGCCCCCTTCGCGCCGAAGGCGAGATGTTCCATGCCGGCCAGGGCCTGCATGGCCCCTCCCATCATCGGGTTCTGCTGCATCCGCGTCCCCTGCGCCCGCAACTCCTGCCGCATTTTCTCCGCCGGCACAAAGAGGAGGTACGTCATTGCCCCCGGCAGGGTGGCCGCACGGGCCTTACCCAGGGGAGGGGAGAGGGGTGCCGGGCTGGCGCCCGCAAGGCGGTCCACTGCGGCCTTGACATCCGGCGCCTGGCCGACAAAGCCGACCTTGCCTTCGCGGGTGAGGGCCAGGAAGAGCTCTGCGGGCAGCCACTTCGGGACGCCTTCCGGAGCGGCCGGCACGACGGTGAGGGTTTCGGCGTTGTTGTAGGTGCCCTTTTCGAACAGCAGTTCGTAGCCGTCTTCCGTGGCCGCGTTGCTCAGGGCCGCGCGCACGGCGCCCAGGGAGAGGGGCTTTCCCAGCTTGAAGGTGAACATGATCCCGAGCTGCTCCATCGGGTTGCCGCGGGACCGTCCGGCCTGGTTGTTCTGCACCGCCCGTTGCACCTGGGCCGCGATCAGCAGGGAATCGAGGTCATCCTCCTGGATGCCGATCTTGGCGCCGAATTCCTCCATGCGGGCCTGGAGCCTGAGCGCCTCCGGGGGCATGTTCTCCTTCGGCACCTCCTCACGCATGGCCTTGAGTCTCTTCTGGATGGGCGTCAGCCGCCATGCGGCCGCATCCGTACACACCAGGAAGTCGGCCCCCGGAACCACGCCGGCCTTCATGTCGGCATCCTGCAACGGATCCATGCCCCGCGCGGCCCAGACTCCCGCGAGCACCGCGGCAACGGACAACCATCTCCACACGCGGCCGTGACCTGCCCTCATGCTGCACCTCGATCGCCCTCCCGCACGGTGGCTTCAGCGGCGGCTGCCGGACGGGAGAACCGGCAACCAGACCGCGCCTCGATACACGCACTCCGGATTCGTCCCCGCTGGGATCGCGGCACCCCGATGCGATGACGTGTAAGCCAATATGCCAGCTGCCCCCGCCCCGTCAAACGCTCGGCGCAGACTGCCCGCATCCCCTGGAGGGCGACGCTCCTGCGGAGCCGTTTCCCGCCCTCGGCCGCGCATGCGCCAACTGCGGGAGATTGCCTCCGGCGGCC
>JAFGRS010000924.1 GCA_016935045.1 Lentisphaeria bacterium
CAGGAGTGCGCGGGGGGGGCCGGGCCGCCTGCGCACTGCTGCGGGGTTGCGTGGCGGTTGACAATCGGCCGGCGATGTGGTTTGCTTTGTTCTGATGTTCGGATGGGCGGAGGTTCGGGGGACTGGGAAGTGTCTTGGCGCCGGTTTGGTGGAAAGGCAGGGGCAATGGAACGACGCCAGTTTTTGCGCATGGCTCTCGGCATCGGCGCCGGACCCTTGCTGATTCCGGACACGGTTCGGGGAGCCGGTTCGAGGCCGGCGCCTTCGAACCGCATCACGGTAGGGTTGATTGGCACGGGCAGTCACGGCGTGGGTGTGAATCTGAAGTCGCTTCTTGGGCAGCCCGATGCCCAGGTCATTGCGCTGTGCGACGTGGATGGGGAGCGCTTGCGTTCGGCGGCTGAGCTGACCGGAAAACACTATGGGGCGGGCCGGGCGGATGGTCGTTTTGGGGGTCTTTTTCTGACCGGGGACTGGCGGGAGTTGGTGGGCCGGGGGGATTTGGACGCGGTTTGCGTAGCGACTCCCGATCACTGGCATGTGCTGCCGTCTCTGGCTGCGGTTCGCGCGGGCAAGGATGTGATTTGCGAGAAGCCGTTGACTCTCACCGTTGCGGAGGGTCGGGCATTGAGCGATGCCGTGCGCCGTTACGGTCGCGTCTTCCAGACTGCTTCCGAGAACCGTTCGATGCAGAGTTTTGTGCGGCTCTGCGAACTGGTGCGCAACGGTTGCATTGGTCGGCTGCAGACCATCCGGGTGGGTTTGCCCAAGGGTCCGGCCAGCGTTGGGCAGTGCTACCCCGAGGAGCCGGTCCCGCCTCACTTCGACTACGACATGTGGCTGGGGCCGGCGCCCCGCGCTCCCTACACCAAGGCTCGTTGTCACTACCAGTTCCGCTGGATCCGGGACTACTCAGGGGGCCACCTGACGGACTGGGGCGCCCATTTGCTGGACGTGGCTCAATGGGGCAACGACACGGAGTACAGCGGCCCCGTGAGCGTGGAGGGACGGGGGGTTTTCCCACGGGAAGGGCTCTACAACACGGCCGGGGAGTTTCACCTGACCTACGGGTACGCGAACGGGGTCACTCTGATCTGTGCCAGTACGGGGCCCAGCATCCGCTTCGAGGGCAGTGGCGGCTGGGTGGGTGTGCCGAGTTGGGGTGGGGCGGTGCAGGCGTCGGCGGCGGAGATTCTGAGGGCGCCATTGGGGTCGACGGCTGTCCGGTTGCGGACATGTCCCGGCCGTGAGCACCGCGATTTTCTGGACTGTGTCAAGACCCGTCAGTTGACCTATGCGCCGGCGGAGGTCGGGCATCGGACGGCCACGCTGTGCCACATCGGCAACATCGCGATGTTGTTGGGTCGGCGGTTGTCCTGGGACCCGGTGCGGGAGCGTTTCCGCGACGATCCGGAGGCCGACGCCATGTTGTCGCGGGCGATGCGTCCGCCCTGGAGTCTGTTGGGTTGAGGGTACGTCCATGGACACGCACCGATTCCCCTTCTGTCCAGTCTTTCGGTTGACGGCCGCGGCGTTGCTGCCGGTGGCCTGCGGCGCGGAGGGCGTCGGATCGGACCCGGGTGTTTCCGGGCTGCCGTTCGCGTTTTTCGCCATGGACACCGGCACGCGGGACGCGGCTCACGGGACGCCGGAGTCCCAGGCCGCGATGCTCAGGGAGCTGGGTTACGCGGGCATGGATCACAGCGGGACGGCAGGCATCGAGGCGAAGCTGCGGGCTTTGGACGCGGTTGATCTGCGCCTGTTTGCGGTGTACGTCGGTGCCTGGATTGACGGTGGTGACGGGACGGTGGAGGGACTCGAAGGGGCGGTGGAGGCGTTGCGGGGTCGCGGGACGCGGATCTGGCTGACGCTGCGGAGCCGTGCGCACCGGGCCTCGGCGCCGGAGGGGGACATGGAGGCGGCGGAGGTGGTTCGTCGGGTTGCGGACGTGGCGGCGCGGGGGGGGTTGGAGGTGGCGCTGTATCCGCACACGGGGTTCTGGCTCGAGCGGGTGGAGGATGCGGTGCGGGTAGCACGCGCGAGCGGCCGGTCCAATGTGGGGGTGACGTTCAACCTGTGCCATTGGCTGCGGGTCACGGGAGGGCAGGTGGATCCGGGTCCGGTGCTGGGCGAGGTCCTGCCGTGGCTGTACGTGGTGACGGTGAATGGCGCCGATGGGGGTGGCGCCGATTGGAAAGCGCTCATTCAGACCCTGGACAGGGGCACCTACGACGTTGGCAGGGTGTTGGGGGCGCTGCGGGACCTGGGGTATCTGGGTCCCGTTGGCTTGCAGGGCTACGGCATCGGGGGCGATGCAGCCGGGAATCTGGGCCGTTCCATGGGGGCCTGGCGCCGGTATGGCGAACGGATGGCGAAGGAATGGCGCGACCTCTCGGCCGAGGGTCTCGCCGGCTGGCAGGAACCGACCGGGGAATGGCGTGAGGTCGGAGTGGCGGCGATGCGTCAGGACGACGGCAGGTCCCTGAGCTGGGAGGAAGGACGGGGTGTCCTTGTCAACGGCCCGAGCGGCCGCACGGTGAACCTCGTTTCCGCGGCTGTGCACGGCGATGTGCAGGTGCACATCGAGTTCATGGTCCCGAGGGGGTCGAATTCGGGGGTTTACCTGCAGGGGCGGTACGAGGTCCAGGTGCTGGACAGCTGGGGGGTGGCGGAACCGGGTCCCGGGGACTGCGGCGGGGTCTATCAGCGTTGGGATCCGGGGCGGCGGCCGCCGGGGTTCGAAGGTTCGGCTCCCCGGCTCAATGCCAGTCGGCCCCCGGGCGAATGGCAGAGTTTCGACGTGATTTTCCGCGCGCCGCGCTTTGACGCCCGGGGTGTCAAGAGGGAGGCCGCCCGTTTCGTGCGCGTCTGGCACAACGGGTCTCTGGTGCAGTCGGGTGTGGCGGTGTCGGGGCCCACGCGTGCGGCCCGTTTCGAGACCGAGGCGGCGGAGGGCCCGTTGATGCTGCAGGGGGACCACGGTCCCGTGGCCTACCGCAACCTGCGCCTGCGTGCCGTGGCCGTGTCGCACATCCCGGGGAGCGCCGCGTTGCTGGAGGGAGGGTGGTTCGATCGTCTGGGGGGCTATCGTTTTGGCGACAGCCGGGAGGTGTTCAGCGAGTTGGAGGTTGCGTTCCGGGGTGCGTCGGTGGAGGTCCGTGCCATTCTGGAGGGGCGTCTTGGGGCGATTCTGGGGCAACCGGAGACGACGGTGGACTGTCGGCGCGAGCTGTGCGAGATTCTGCGGGCATGGGGCACTCCTCGAAGTCTGCCGGTGCTGATGTCTCTGAGCGCTGACTCCGCCTGCGCGGAGCATGCCTGGGCGGCCCTGCTGACGAAGGCGTGGCCGGAGGTGGACGCCTTCGTGATGGACCAGTTGCGGACGCAGGGGAATGAACCCTCCGGGCAGCTTCTGGCGGCGGCGGGGCTGCGGCGGATCGAGGCAGCGGTGCCGTATCTTGCGGAGCTGGCGGCGGGTGCCGACGGGCCGGTGTTGCGGGGGGCGCTGGCGGCGTTGGGTGCGGTGGGCAGTGAGGCCGCCGCGGAGGCACTGGAGGGTTTTCGGGGGCCGGAGACGTCCCGGGCGTGCTGGCTCGATGCCTGCCTGGTATGCGGCGAGCGGTTGGTGGAGGCTGGCCGGGCGGGGGTTGCGGCGCGGTTGTATGGGCACGTGCTGGACCGGCCGGGGGTGTCTGGAGCGGGACGCGCGGCGGCGTTGCGCGGGTTGGCGGTCGCGTCTCCGGAACGTGCCTTTGAGGTAGCGCGGGGTGAGCTGGACTCTACGGATGGGGACATGCGTTTGGCTGCGGCGCAGGTGCTGACGGAGCATCCAGGTGCGGACGCGTTGGGGGTACTGCTGGCTCGGGCGCAGGAAGCGTCGACGGCAGAGCGTCGGGTGTGGGTGCCGCTGCTGGCTGGTCTTTCGGGGCATTCCGGGGCCGGGGCTGCGCGGGGGGGGATCGCGGAGGTGTTGGTGCGGTGGGCCGACGAAGCGGAGGATGACGCAGTGCGTCTGGCCGCGACCGCGGCTCTGGCGCAGGCTGGGGGCGCGGCTCAGGTTCTCTGGCTGGCCCGGCAGGCGGCGGGGGAGGGCACAATCGGCCGCGCCGCGGCGATGAGCCTGGAACGGATGGAGGGAGAGGATGTGGACGAAGCCATTCGCTCGAATATTCCCGCTGTTCCGGCCGAGGTGCAGGCGGTGTTGATCGAGGCCCTGGCGACACGGCGCGGCGGCGAGGCCGTGCCCGAGTTGGTGCGCCTGGCGGGGACGGAGGCGCCCGGGGTGCGGGACGCGTCTCTGAAGGCTCTCGGTCGGGTAGCCTCGGGGGCGGAAGCCTGTACCGCGTTGTTGGGTCTTCTGGCCTTGGCGCCGGACGCGGAGTCAGCCGAGAGGGTGGCGGACGCGGTTTTCAGGGTTGCCCGTCGGATCGAGAGCCGGGGCGAGCGGATGCGTGTCTTGTTTGCGGGGGTTCCGGCCGCCTCGATTCCGCGGGCCTGTTTTCTGCGTCTTCTGGCGGAGTTTGGCGGAGCGGAGGCCTACGCGCTGGCGGCAGGGGAACTGGAGGGTGGACCGGAGTTGCGCGCGGCGGCGCTGCGGGCCCTGTGCGCCTGGCCGGACGGGACTCCGCTGCTTCGGCTCAGGGAGCTGGCGACTACAGCCGAAGATGCGGCGGAACGTCGGCTGGCGCGACGGGGCTTTGTGCGCGCGGTGGGGTTGCGGGAGGACCTGGACGACGAGGAACGGGTGGGATACTACCGGGAGGCGCTCGATGCCGCGGACTCGCGCGGCGAGAAGGTGGCCGTGTTGCAGGCCCTGGGGGAGGTCCCCGACCCGCGGGTATTGCCGTTGCTGCGCGTTTGTCTTGCGGATCCGGCGTTGGTGGCGGAGGCGCGCCTGGCTCTTCTGGGGGCCTTGCGGCTGGGGGGGCCGCGTTGTCCCTCGTTGGCCCGGGAGGTCGGGCAGGCCCCGGCTGCGGTTGGGGGAGAGGATGCGGGGTTTGCGGCGCAGCGCAAGGAGATCCTGGACTGGATCGCCGGCTTCCAGGGGCACATCACGGCATGGCACGTTTCGCCGGCCTATCCCGGGGAAGGCCGGGACCCCTTCCCGACCGTCTTTCCGCCGGAGGAGGAGCCGGGTGGAGTGCCGTGGTCGTTTCACGA
>JAFGRS010000925.1 GCA_016935045.1 Lentisphaeria bacterium
CCCCACAAGGTCCAGGGCGAAAAGCCTCCCGGCAACCGTGGCTGCCGCCGCGACCTCGCGCGCGGACTGCCGGGCAAAGGTATACCCCAATCCCCACCCCGAAGCAAGCAGAACGCCCACCATGCAGCAGAGCAGCAGCGTGACCGGGAGGGCCTGCCACAGCGCGTAGAGCGGGAAGATGGCCATGGGGAGACAGACGGCGGCGGCGCGCGCCCATTGGCGGCCGGGTCCGGGGGCAGTCCGCAGGCCCAGGAGGATGCCCCCCATGGACGCGGCACTGAGCAGAGCCAGGGCCCAGTAGACCTGGCCCGCGAGGGATTGGTACAGGTAGATGGCCAGGATCAGGGTCAGGGTCGTGCACCAACTGCACCAGAACACGACCTGGCGCTGCCGTGTTCCCGGGAACAGCAGGCCGGTCCCGACCAGGGCCGACGCCAGGAGGATCACCGGGACGCGTCCCCAAGGGCGGAAGACCGCGCGCCAGAGCACGGGCGCCTCCTCGATGAACCGACCGCGGAACTCGATATAGCGGAAATAGGCATGGGGGAACGCAATACGGTTGGCGGGGACGTCCGACCGGGAGACCGGTCTCCCCTCGCTGGCGTATGCCGGCCCGGCGAGGCGATCGAGGCTCACGATGCCGCTGCCGGCGACGATCGCCCCGGCGTCCGCCCGGATGTCGGCCCGCAGTGCCGCGAAGCGATCCTGCAGCCGCCGGACGGCGGCCTGGCGGTCCGGAATGCGGTTGCCGGCGAGGAGGAGTGTCCACCCCAGTTCCGTCCGCAATTCCTCGACGGCGGGGAAGACGCATGCCAGGGCCTGTCGAATCGAGTCCAGGGATCGTTCCTGGTCCGGGTGCGTAAACCCGGGCGCCACGGGCAGGAGGATACACACGAGGCCCTTCGGGCCGAGGGGCCGCGCGGCCTGGCGCAGGAACTCCACGGTCAGGAAACGGTTGCTCTGCAGTCCGCCCGGGAGCCCCGAGAAGATGGCGATGAGGTCCGGCCGGCCCATGCCCGGCCCCCACCCCCGGGAGCCGAGGCGGACGTCGGCGAGCGACAGGCCCGGCGGAAACACGTCCGTGTGGCGCGCGGCGAAGCGAAGGGCGGCGGCGTCTTCCTCGATCCACTGCACCTGAGCCTGCCCCACTGTCACTCCCAGGGCCGGGCCGAAACCCGACCGCAGGGCATGGACAAAGACCACGCCGTCGAGCCGCTCCGGCAGTGCGAGCATGGCGGCCAGCACGCTCTGGCGGGAGGGGGTCGCCTCCGGGCGGGGCCAGGGGACCCCATTTTCGACCACGGCGGTCCCGGCCGTCCCCCGGATGGCCGCGAAGGCCCCGAAGGCGGTGTTGGCGGCGTCCTCGACCCGGGCATCCCGGAAATGCAGGCGCAGGCAGGCCCGTTCCAGCCCGGCCCCCAGGGGGCTCACGGTGAGGGCCGCGAGGGTGGCCGCGAAGACCCCGGCGGCCCAGCCGATCCGGCGGCCGCGGCCGCGTACTGCATAGATGGATGTTCCCAGCAGCACCGCGGCCAACAGCGGCACGGAGAGGACACCGAGGTGGAAGAGGACGGAACAGACCGCTCCGGCAGCAAGGCATCCCATGACCTCCGCGGCATAGGCCGAGGCGCTGTCCAGGCCCGCCCGGGCGCGCACCAGGCACGGGAACAGGGCCCCGCCGCACAGACAAGGCAGGCAGAGGAAAACCGGGAGCAGCAGATAGGCGCGGAAGGGGATCACCTGGGCCGCGCCCCACGCCCGCAGGCCAAGGAACACCAGCGCCGCAACCACCACGTACCCGACCAGACCCCAGGCCCCGGCGCCGAATCCCCGCTGCGCCAGGGCGGCCCCCGCCAGAGCCCCGCACGCCGTCAGCAGTGTCCACGAGGCAAGGGCTACCGCCAACGCCAGGTCGCTGCCGTACAGAACCCCGAAAACCTCCCGCAACAGGATGCTCTGCACCGTGAGCGAAAGGAAGCCGAGCAACAGCACCGCAGAGGCATCGCGGCAGCCGGGGTGTGGCGTCGCCGGAAGGGCCGCAGCGCCTGGTTGTCCGAGAACCATGCCACCTTCCTTCCGGAGAGAAACGCCACCGGCCCCCCGCCGCCGTCGCGGTCCGGACGCGAATCCAGGCCCGGCGGCCGATCCGGCCGGGGCTGCCGCGTTCCCCGTCGCTTCGAAACAGCCCGCGGCCCCGCGTCTGCCTGTGCGGACGCGCAGACAGGTTCCTGCGGGCACCCTCCGGGACGTGCAGACTGCGATGGGACGATCAGGTACCCTGCGGCGCCCCAGCCCCCGAGTCCGGCGGCGCCGCCTCCCTGTCCTCCGCCACTTCGGGGTAGAGCTCCCGCAGGCAGTCGGGGCAGAACCCGTGCGTGAACTGGACCCCCGTGTGTTCCCGCAGATAGTCCTCCACATGCTGCCAGTATTCTCTCTCGTTCCGCACTTTGCGGCAGTGTGCGCACATGGGGATGAGGCTGCGCAGTTCAAGGAGTTCGGACACATCTTCGAGGGCCAGCAGCGCCAGGTTGCCAGGGGCCCCGGCAAAGGGGGCCGTGCTGACGCGGTACCATGCGTCCCGAGCCGCCCTGTCCCGCCTGACCCGCATGCGCACCACGCGTCGCAGCACGCGCCGCCCCGCCACCGCACCCTCGATGGCATGGCGGACCTGACAGTCCTCGCACAGGGGCCCCGCACCGCAGGGATGCAGGGGAGGATCGCACTCCGCGCAGTGCAGCAATTCCCCCGGGCCGCAGAGCATCGCGCCTCCCGGCGCCACCCCGCAGAATTCCCTTCCGGACTGATTCGCGTCATGGACGAGGACCCGGGCGTCGACCAGGAAGACGGGGATGGGGATGGCGTCAAGAAAGGCACGGAGATACGCCGGCTCGGCCGTCGCCTGCCGCGTGTCCCGGAGGGATCCCGGAGGAGTCGCTGCGCCCTTTTCCGTCACTGCCATTCCGTCTGGCCTCCTTTCCGGAAACGGAATATACCTGACCTTCGGGAGGACGCCAGAACCCCGCACAGGGCCGCCGCGGAACTTCCGACTCACCGGGAGGTTCGCCCTCCAGGTTCCCGCCGCCACTGTCCTTGCGGCAGTGGAGCGCCGATTCGGATGGAGGGGGCACGGCCGCACCACACAAGCGCTAACCTGGTCTACAAATCGTTGGTGTCAAGATATATGAAGGATCCGAACGCCGAACGGCGGACCCGCCTCCCGGATTCCGGCCGGGGGGGCGGGGATACCGCGAGCCCGGCCCGGGACGGCCGGGCCTCGCGGGCTCCCGTGTGGGAGGCGGTCTCTCGCAGAACCTGAGCTTTGCCGAAGGTCGACCGGCGATTCCGTCCCTGGAGATGCGGCGGGCCTCCGACTGCGCGCATGGTGACATCCGGGGTTCCTTCCGTTCCTTCCGTCCATTTCGTCCATCCCCGTCCATCCCGTCCATCCTCCCCCAGGGTGCCCGGTCCCCCAGGTCCCGGGCGGAATGGGATCGGGAGCCCGGCGGCGGCGTTGGGACCCTGACCCCGCCCTGGGCCCCACCGGGGCGCATGTCAGCTCCGTAGGTCCCTCTCCCCAGACCCGTACGAGGCGCAATGCGCTACCCTCGTAGAAGGCTGTTCCAAGG
>JAFGRS010000926.1 GCA_016935045.1 Lentisphaeria bacterium
AAATGCTACACATCTCATTGCGCTGGAAGGACCATGGACCATGGACCATGGACCATGGACCATGGACTGATCGAACGCCCAACGCCGAACGGCCAACGCCCAACGCCGAACGCCCAACATCGAACGTCGAATGGGGAGGCTGGAAATCCGCTGGATCCCATTCCGGTTCGGCAAGGCGTGCCGAACCGTCATCGCCCGGCTCACATCCACGCTGGCCATCACGCTGGGCAAGTGCTTGACGCCTCTGGCTTGAAAAGGTCCATGGTCCATGGTCCATTGTCCCTGGTCCCCAGTTGCGCGTAGCGCTACGTTCTTAATCCGCACCCCTCCCGTGGATCTCGGCAGGGATGGAGAAACGGCTCACTGGGGCATTGCATGGGTCTTTTGTCGGGCACGTCTCTCACCGCGGGTTCGGTTGGAGAGGAGTTGGGTTGCGGGCTGCTCCGCGGCTGCGGGTCGGGGTACGGCTGGTTTCCGCCAAAGGGAAGATCGAGCATGAGTTGCGCATTGGAGATCGGCTTCGAGGTCCTGGGCGGGCTGGGCCTGTTCCTGCTGGGCATGCGGCACCTGTCGGACGGACTGCAGACCATCGGGGGAGCGGGTCTGCGCAGGATGATCGGCAGGGCAGCGGAGAACCGCTTCCTGGCGACGCTGGTGGGCCTCTTTGTCACCATGGTCATTCAGTCCAGCTCCATCACCACGTGCCTGGTTGTGGGGTTTGTGAACAGTGGTTTCATGACCCTGTCCCAGGCCATCGGGGTGATCATGGGGGCGAACATCGGCACCACGGTCACGGGGTGGATTCTGACCCTCAAAATCGACCACTATGGCCTGCCCCTCCTGGGCGCGGCCGCGCTGGTGTACCTGTTCAGCCGGCGCGAGCGGGTGCGCTACTGGGCCCTGGTGCTCATGGGCCTGGGGATGATCTTCCTCGGTCTGGAACTCATGAAGAACGGCTTCAAGCCGTTGCGGGGCAGCGAGCAGTTCATGTACTGGTTCCGTGCCTTTCAGGCAGAGGACTACCCGGGGGTGCTGAAGTGCGCCCTGGCAGGGTGCGTCCTGACCTGCATCGTACAGTCTTCGTCGGCGACGCTGGGCATCACCATCGGCCTGGCCTACACGGGTGTCATCGAGCTGCATACCGCCGGGGCGCTGGTGCTCGGGGAGAACATCGGCACGACCATCACCGCGTTCCTGGCTTCTCTCGGCACGACGACGAACGCCCGTCGCGCGGCCTATGCCCACGTGTTGTTCAATGTCATCGGCGTACTCTGGATCACGGCCATCTTCCAGCCCTATTTCGCCTTCATCGAGACCTATGTCGTTCCGGATGCCGCTGCCATGGTCCTGAAGGACGGAGTCGAGACGTTCCCGGGGACCACGGCGGCCATCGCTTCCGTGCACACCATCTTCAACGTGGCCAACACCGTGCTGTTCCTGCCCCTGGTGCGAAAGCTGGCAAGAGTGCTGGAAATCCTGGTGCCCGAGAAGAAGGTCCGCGAAGCCCCCCGCCTGACGGCTCTCGACGTGCGCCTGCTGGAATCCCCCGCCCTGGGCGTCGAGCAGTCCCGGCGGGAGATCCTGCGCATGGGTGAGATCTCCATGGAGATGCTTAACCACCTGCGGGAAGCGATGACGGCCCCCGCCAGCGATGAGACCGCCGAGAGGCGGGTCATGCACCGGGAAGAGGTGTTGGACATCATGCAGAAGGAGGTGGTGCAGTACATGACGCACATCCTGTCGGCGGGCAATGTGTCGCACGAGGTGACGCTGCAGGGGCGCCGCCAGATGCGCATGGCGGACGAGTACGAGTCCGTGGGCGACTACGGCCTCACCATCGTGAAGCTGAAGCGTCGGCTGAACGAAAACGGCACGACCTTCACGGAGGAAGGCAACCGGGAGATCTCATCTCTCCATGAAGCCGTGGTCGAGTGCATGCGCCTGGTCAACGAGGCCGACCGGGAGGAGCGTCCCGAACTCATCGCCAAGATCCACGCCCAGGGAAGACTCATCAAGCAGAAGGCACGGGAAAGCCGCGACAATCATCTGCGCCGGGTCAGCCGGTCCCCCATGGATCCCCTGACCAGCGTGCTGTTCAACGACACCGTCCATGCCTACCAGAAGATCAACGCCCACCTGATGAACATCGCCGAGGCAATGGTCGGGGAATGACGGTCACGCCGGGTCCGGCCGACCCTCGGGAGGGCCCCTGAGCACGGTCAGCGTGCCCGGCGACCCCGCCGATGCGCGCAGCGCTCATCCGGAATATCGCCCTGTACACCCCGCTGACGGCGGTTCGGAGATCGCCGCGGCGACGACACGGCTGCCCCTTGCCCCGGTTCCGCTTCGTCGGCTACAGGGAACGCGAACCGGACGCCGGGGACGTTCCGGTGACCCGGCACGCCTTGACCCGGGCAATCTCCTTGCGGCCGGCGGAACGTTTCGAGACGCAATACCAGAGGTTGCCCTGCGGACTGAGGCCGTATTTCGCCGCCAGGTCGCTGCGCAGGGAGGAGGGCCGACCCCAGGTCCCACCAAGGAACACACCGAAGGCATCGCGGGGCGTCTCGGCCGGCAGCGTGGCCCAGTTGCCGTCCCATTCCCGCATCTCGACACGGTACCAAAGGCCCTCGTGGCGCCGGTAGTGGCGTCCCGCGGCTTCGAGGATCGCTGCGTTGCGTCTCCCGCCGGATTCGCTTCTCGCGCGGCGCGGATCGGGCGCGCGCTCGAGAATCCGAGTGCGTGGATGAACGTAGAGCACCGAGCGCTGGGCCCCCACCGGAGAGCCCCAGCGGTTCAGCAGACTCCCATCGGCGCCGATCGTGCACTCGGTATCCACCAGGAGCCAGAGCCAGCCGTCGAAGGTACAGCGTTTGCGGGACCGCGCATCCAGCCGGGATCGGATCTCGGCGTAGGCCGCGTCCCAGGGCTTTCCCACCCGGGCATCGAGGAAGCGGCGGAGCGGCGCCGCGTGAGCGCAGAGACCGTTCGGATCCCGGTATTCGCCACAGAGCCGGTGGACCCGGGTCATGCCCCGGACCAGGACCGGCATGCCCTCGTCGTCGCAGCGGTTGAGCCTTTTGGCATGGCGCGGAAACTTGCGTCCCTTGGGCCAACTCGAGTGGCTGGTGAAGAAGCTCTCCACGAGGTCGTCATGCATGGTCGATGCTGCCTTCGGGCTGGCCCGCTGCGTCACGGGCACGGTTCCTGCCGCGGCGAATCGAGTGGAAACGCCACCCGGTATTCCCTCACTCACGTGGGAAAGGGGTGTGAAGATACGGCGGAGACCCCCGACTCCATCACGTGACCTGAGCCTGACGCCATGGCGCTGGCGCCGGTCGTCCTCGACCGTACCCCCCGCGACTGAGGCCTTACGCTACCCGAGTGCCGCGCGCGGACCCTAAGATGCCATCCCCCGGCCCCCGCCGCAAGCACCGAAGGCGCCGGGGCGCATGTCAGCTCCGTAGGTCCCTCTCCCCAGACCCGTACGAGGCGCAATGCGCTACCCTCGTAGAAGGCTGTTCCAAGG
>JAFGRS010000927.1 GCA_016935045.1 Lentisphaeria bacterium
GTATGCCTGCAGGCATGGGAACGTCTGCTGGGGAAAGGCCCCAGAATCCAGGTCCTGGCTGGCCGTCCCCTGCCGCCCGGGCGCTTGTCCGGGAACGGGCCTGGAGCGCCCGCGTCCTCGCGGGCAGTCCCCTGCCGCATGGGGGGTTGGAGGACGGTGCGCCCAGGAACACAGCAACCCCAGGGAGGCGGAACGCCATGAGCCGGACGGTGATGGGAATCCTGGGCCTGGGCTGCGCCTGCCAGGTCATCCTAGGGGCTGGGATCGAGCTGCACGTGTCGCCGACCGGTGACGACGCTGCGGCGGGTAGCCGGGGGGCCCCCTTTCGGACTCTCGGACGGGCCCGGGACGCGTTGCGGGCAGGCGACCGGTCGGCGGGGGCAACGGTGATCCTGCACCGGGGCACCTATTTCCATCCCGAGCCGGTGGTTTTCACGGCGGTCGATTCGGGTACGGCCGATGCGCCGGTGGTGGTCCGGGCGGCGGAGGGGGAAGAGGTCTGGCTGAACGGCGGGATCCCGTTGCCCCTGGCAGGCTTCGGGTCCGTGACCGACGCGGGCCTCCGGGAACGGCTCGATCCGGCGGCACGCGACCGGGTCCGCCAGACGGCCCTGCCGGAGGAGATCCTGGCCCGCCTTCCCCCCGAGTGGCCCGACACCTGGTGGAACTACGGGCGGGGGGTGAGTGCCCTGGCCGAACTCTTCCTGGCGGGCCGGCGGCTGCCCATGGCGCGCTGGCCCAACGAGGGCTACGCCACCTTCGGCGAGATCATCGTGCCGGCCGAGAACGAAGGCGACGTTCCCGAATTCGCCTACACGGGGGACCGCCCCGCCCGCTGGGCCGCCTCCGTCCCCGAGGGGCTGTGGCTCTACGGCTACTGGCGCCGGGGCTACCGGGCCGAGTCCATCCGGGTCAAGACCATCGATCGCGCCGCGAAGCGGATCGCCCTGGCCGCCCGCAACAGCCTGGGCCCCCTCGAAACCGGGGGCGCGAGCCGGTACTGCGCGCTGCACGTTCTCGAAGAACTGGATACCCCCGGGGAGTGGTACCTGGACCGCGGGCGGGGGATTCTCCTCCTCTGGCCCCCGGAGCAGGCCGCCGCGGACGAACTCGTGCTCTCCGTCAATCCGGCCGCCGTTCTGCACTGCGTCGAGACCTCGCACCTCACCTTCCGCGGCCTCGGGATCGAGTGTGCCGCCGGGTGCGGGGTCCGTGTCGAGAAGGGAACGGGGTGCCTTTTGGTCGGCTGCGAGATCCGCAACGTCGGCGTCCACGGCGTTGCCGTCACCGGGTCCGGCAACGCCGTGGTGGGCTGCGACATCCATCACACCGGCGACAAGGCCGTGGAGATGGACTCGGGGGACCGTGCCACCCTGACCCCCGGCGCCTCGCTCATCGACAACTGCCACCTGCACCACACCAACCGGGTGGTGCGGGCAGGCTCCCAGGCCGTCAGTCTCCTGGGGGTGGGAAACCGTTTCTCCCACAACCTCATTCACGACACGGGTTACATCGCGGTCCGGTTCGCGGGCAACGACCACGTCCTCGAGTACAACCGTCTCTTCCGCACCAACGTCGAGTCCGCCGAGGGGGGCGTCTTCTACACGGGGCGGGACTGGACCAGCCGGGGCAGCGTCATCCGCCACAACTTCATTCATCACGTCGAGGACACGCAGGAAGGGTGCGGCAGCTCGACCCGCTTCGTGCACCTGGACGACTCGGCGCCCGAAATCGAGATCCACGGCAACGTCTGCTACCGCATGGGGGGCGGGGTTTCCATCTGCGGCGGGGCCGCCAACCACGTGCACGACAACCTCTTCGTCGAGTGCGCCTGGGGCGTGGACATCGGCCCGCGCGGCATGGACATGTTCGAACCCGACGGCCAGGGGGGCTTCCGCATGGCGGGGATGGAGGGCTGGACCACCCTGGCCCGGTACCTGCAACGCTACAGATGGAACGAACCGCCCTACAGCAGCCGCTATCCGAAGCTGGTCGAGATCTTCAGCAGGCGGCCCATCGCCGCGCCCTGGTTCAACACCGTCACCCGCAATGTCATGGTGGATTGCGGGCACGGGATCCGCAGCAGCGCCATGGAGCCCGGCTGGTCCACGGTCGAGGGCAACTGGGAGGGAGGGGATCCGGGGTTCGTCGAGAAAGAGCGCGCGGCGCTGGACTTCCGCCTGCTGCCCGATGCTCCCGTCCTTGCCGCGGTCGGCTTCCAGCCCCCCGCCGTCGAAACGGCCGGGCTCTATGCCTCCGCCGACCGCCGGAGTTGGCCCGTGCCCCTCGACCTGCCCCAGAAAGACTGGAAACCGCGCTGGATGCGGCTGCGGGAGGAAGCCCGGAAAAGCCCCATCGGGCTGCCCGTCTTCCGCGTCATGCCCACCACCGGCACCATCACCATCGACGGCATCGTGGACCCGATGGAGTGGACCCCGGGGGACGCCACCGGGTCCGCCCCGGAGATCCACGACACCGCGGAATTGGCCTGGACCCACACCGGAGGCAAGGCAGCCCGCCCCAGCCAGGCCATGCTGCAGACCGACGCGTCCTGCCTCTACATCCATTTCCGCAACCCGATCGATCCCGCTGCGGGTGTCACGGGCGGGCACCGCTGGGGCCGTGACGACGCCGTGGAAGTCGCCCTCGCGGAGGCGCGGGGCGAGACGCTCGGCCCCACCCTCGTCCTGCGGGGCTACGCGGACGGGCACTGGGAGAGTTCGGACGAAGCCGGGGCCCCGCCGGCCGCGGTCAGCCAGGCCGCCCGGGATGTTGCCTACGCGGCGCGGCTGTCCAGTCCCGGCCTGTGGTGCGCCGAGTGGCGGATCCCCTTCGCCTCCCTGGGACTGGACCTGCCCCGGCGCAATCCCCGCCTGCTCTTCAACCTGAGTGTCCGCAAACCCGCGGGGGACGAATGGGTCATGTGGAACCGGAAGGGAGGCTCGACCTGGGACGTGCGCCGATCCGGTTTTCTCTGGCTGGCACAGTTCGGCGATATGGCGCCCGGCCGCAGTCCGTTTCCCTCCGAAGCCCGTGTCGACATCGACTCCCGCCAACGCCCGGTGAGGATGAAGGCCGACAGCGGCTGCAGCGTTGCGGCCTGGGCCCAGCCCGCCGGCTGCTACCTCAGCGCCACGCTCGGCGGCCTCCCCGCCGACGGCTGGAAAGAGATGGTCTTCTCCTTCACGCCCCTCGAGGACGGCCGCGCGGTTCTGAAACTGATGGGGGCGGGGCACCGCCTCCCCGGCTCGGACGAGTTCGTGCCCGTCTGGGTCTACAGCGACGACATCCGTGTCGAGGGGGCGGAACTGGCCAATGGCAGCTTCGAAGAGGCAGGCGAACGGGGACTGCCGCGGGCCTGGCGCGCCGATGTTCGGGAGGGGTTCCGGATCCGCGACCCGGCCCTCGCGGCGGCGGGAGAGTACTGCGTCAAGACGGCACATAACCACCGCTTCGCCCAGGAGATCGCACTGACCGCCGGGCGAACGGTGACCGTGCGGCTCAAGGTGCGCGGCATCGAGTGAGGGACGCGGCACCGCTTGCCCGGGGGAAGGCAAGGTGAGCCGACAGGGCGACGCGAAACGGGCGTTCCGCCTCTGCAAGCCTATGCGTTCTGGTGGACATGGCGGCGCGTCGTTGCGTACGGAGCCTACGGGAGGCGCCCGTCCCGTTCGGCCAGCACGAGCCGCGCGTAGTGGGCGTAGAATCCCCGGGGGTCGTCGGCATAGGCGCCGAGAATCGCCCGGGCTTTGCCACCGATGTCCCCCAGGCGGAAGAGCGCCGCGGCCAGGTTGATCTCGCGGATCGTCTCCGTCTTCTCCTGTTGACTGTAGTCGCTGCGGCTGTCGTAGCCCGGCACGGGAGGGATGTCCGGGCCCATGCGGATGGCGTGACCGCTGACCCCTGGGCAATCGAGCATCAGCGCCAACAGTTCTCCCAGAGCCGGGTCTGCCAGGGCCTGGCCCGCCAGGGCCATCAGTCGGCTGACGCGGTCCGAGGGTGCCTTCTTGCCGCCGGCGCAGGCTTCCCGTCCCCTCGCGACGATGGCCGGCACTGCCTTCTTCGAGCCCGCCCGGGCCAGCGCCAGGATGTAGGAGATCATACGGTTTCCCCCCGCGGACAGACCCTCCGCCCAGGGGTCGCTCCAGCCGTGCGTTTCCACCCAGCCGACCAATTCGTCCTCACCCACCGGATCGCCCAGCATGGCGAGCACATGCGCGTAGACCAGGCTCACTTCCGCGTCCCGGCCGCTGCTGTGGGTCGACAGCTCGCGGTACTTCTCCCGCAGGTACGGCCTGGCACGTTCGGGGTCGGCAAAGAGGTACGGCAGGCCGCCGTAGCCCATCATCACGTCGTGGGAGGCGAGTTTGAGCAGTGTATCCGACAGAGGATAGGAGTCTTCTTCGGTCAGCACGGATTCGGGGAGGTTGCCCTTCTCGACGAGATGTTTCTGCAGTGTGCGCACGGGGATGTCCCGGAGTTCGCAGCCCTCCTTCAGGGCCAGGTGGACGGCATAGGCCGCCGCGTACCCCTGGTTCTGCAGGTCGGGCTGCATGCGCAGGATGGCCATGGCATCCCGGGTGGCGCTCATGCCGAGGGCCACGACCAGCAGTCCGTCCGTCGTCCTCGGCAGCAGGGCACGATACGGTGCGTTGGCGTCCAGCGTGACGTGGTTGCGCGTACGGATGTTCTTGGTCTGGAAGAAGTCGTGGCTGGCCTGGCCGTGCAGGTCGAAGCGGCTGCGGTGCTGGTTGATGGTGTCGGGAAAGGTGCGTCCGGTCAGGTAGTCCAGAACCGAGATCTGGAAAACACCCACCAGCCGCCGGCGCTCCCGGGAACCGACGAGCTGCGACACGTCCCAGGCGTCCTCGGTCATCAGACGCGTGCGCAGGCCGAAGAAGCACAGGTCCGAGGCATCGCTGTCGTTGACCATCGCGAAGTCGTTGTTGTGGCCCCCCGCGCCCAGGCGGATGACGGCCATGCCCACCCCCTGGCCGATGAGTTCCCGCGAATCGTAGAACTCGGTTGGCTCACCGGCCGCGGCGGCGACGTCGGCATTGCCGGTGGCGTCGATCACGGCCCGGGCCCGGACCAGGCCACGCGTCCCGTCCGGCATCACCACCACGACGCCCCGCAGGCGACTGCCCTCGAGCCACGCCCCGACGCCCATGCTGCCGAACCAGATCTCGCCACCCGCCTCCCGGATCGCCCTGCGATACCACTCGCCCTTGGCCTGCGACCGCACCGCGCCGGTGGCCTTGACGCCCGCGTCGATCTCCTTGGTGAAGCCGCGCTGGTTGCCGTAGTAGTAGCCGCAGATCATCCCCGCGGTCTGCACCCCGCCCAGTTCGTCGAGGGCTTCCACCACCAGCGTCCGGACCCCGTTCCGCAACGCCCCCACCGCGGCCGGCGCGCCCGTGGTGCCGCCGCCCACCACGAGTAGATCCGTGTCCGCGAGCAGCGGGAGTCCGGCGGTCTCGCAGACCACGGTTCCGGATGCCGATACGTAGGGTCGTGTCAACATGCCGGGGACATCCCGGATGTCCGCGGCAGGCCCCGCTCCGAGCCCGGCTCGCCGCACAGCGTCGGTCACGGCGGGACGCGCCGCCGCCTCCGCCGCCGCCAGTGCGCCGAGCCGTTGCCCGAGCCGCACGGCAGGGCCGGGACCGGACAACGAGGCCGCCAGGGCACGCGGAACATCCGCCATGGGGCCGAGGACATAGAGGTGCTTCACCCCGTCCGGGCTCAGGGCACGCAGATCGAGGTCCTCCGGACCCGCCCCCTCGGCCGCTGCTGGCGCGGCGGCGCGGATGTGGTCCGGCGGGATGAAGAAGACCCGGTCGGCGGCATCCAGCTGCGTCGGCACGAAGGTCCGGTCCCGCGCCACCTGTTCCGCTTCGGCCGCGCTGCGGGCCGAACCGTCCGCCAGCGACACCGTCAGCGAACACTCGAACATGCCCGGCACAATCCGCGTCTGGCGCGAGAGCTGGACCCAGTCGCCGTCCGGTCTCCAGTCCGCATGCGCGGTCACCGCGTCGGCCCGGGTCGGCGCGTCACCCGCAATCACGACCCGGGTGACCGTGTAGGTCCCCGCCGGAAAGGGCGTCACCGACGCCCCCGCAAGACGGGCGAG
Source organism: Lentisphaeria bacterium (assembly GCA_016935045.1). GTDB lineage: Bacteria > Verrucomicrobiota > Lentisphaeria > Oligosphaerales > JAFGRS01 > JAFGRS01. Next base: position 6,134 of record JAFGRS010000927.1, read on the forward strand.
GTGGCCGCGGGGCGTGGCGTCGATGACAACCTTGGCGCGGATGGCCTGACGCCCGCTGCGGTTGGCGATGACCACGCCCGATACCCGGCCCGACGCGTCCGTCAGCACATCCGTCGTGCAGGCGCCCGTGAGGAAGGGGACCCCCGCCTGCAGCAGGGCCCTGTCCAGCGCCTTCTTCACCCGCAGCGGGGTGGTGTAGAGCGTCCCGCCGGCGGCCGGCGCGGAAACGTCGGGGAGCGCCCCGAACATGGCCCGCACGAGGGGGGAACGGGCCGCCTCGGCAGCGTCGGTCCAGAGCCGAAGGGTGCCCGCAATGTCTTCCCCCAGGCAGGGGTATGCCGTCACCAGGAACACCCTGGCTCCCGCCTCGGCGGCAGCTCCCGCCGCGGCCACGGCCCCGCTGCCGCCACCGACCACGACAACGTCAACATCCTGAATCAGCGGGACCTGACGCTCGCGCTCCATGACCCCATCCGTCGGTAGGGGCGCCGCGGCAAGCGTCACCCCGATGGCGTAGGTTGCGGAGAGAAACCTGGGCATGGGAACCACACCTCCCGTTTCGTGACCGTCCTCTACCCCGGACCCCTCTGTCGCTACCCCAGCCGCCCCGCGCACACACTCTGGAATGTAGTCCCCCCCGCGTGGGCGGCAACCACTCCCCCGGCGCGACCGGATCCCGCCGCAGATCCGTGGCAAACGAGCCCGTTTTCCGGACATGCCATGCGCCCGGACAGGCGGACATCATGGCCATCGTAATCGACCGGGGGCCGATCGCAATGGCTTCAGTGAACACAGGAAGGACTCGGGAAACGGCTCAGCAGGAGCTTCGCCCTCCAGGGGAAACGGCTCAGCAGGAGCTTCGCCCTCCAGGGGAACCGGCTCAGCAGGAGCTTCGCCCTCCAGGGGAA
>JAFGRS010000928.1 GCA_016935045.1 Lentisphaeria bacterium
GCCCCGGGGGGTGTTTTCCGGCCGGCGGGTGCTGTAGGCCGTTGCCTGCGCCAGGGCTGTCTTTCCGCGCGTGCACTTGGTCCGACAGGGGGTATGGTATCGGCCTGCGTCTCCGCGGCCACGGCGTTGGCCTCTCCGGCGGGGACGGGCTGGCGGCGATGGGGTTGTTTGGCGGACGGGGTGTCTTGGTCCCGGGGGTGGAGACGGGTATGTGAGCGGGTTTCTGGAGTTCCGCAATGTCGCCAAGGCGTTTGGCAGCCTGAAGGCGGTGGACGACGTGTCGCTCAGCGTCCGCCGGGGTGAGATCTTCTCGCTGCTTGGGCCCAGCGGTTGCGGCAAGACGACCCTGCTGCGCATCCTGGCGGGGTTCGAGTCTCCGGACCGGGGGCGTGTGGTTCTGGACGGGACGGACATCACGGATCTGCCCCCAAACCGCCGCAGGGTCAACACGGTTTTCCAGAGCTACGCTCTGTTTCCCCATTTGAGCGTGCGTGAGAACATCGCCTTCGGGCTGCAACTCATGGCCGGGAGATCCCGCCGGCAGATTGCCGAACAGGTCGATGCCATGTTGGCGATGGTCCAACTCGCGGACCACGCCGACAAGCGTCCCTCGCAGTTGAGTGGCGGCCAACGTCAGCGCGTGGCCATTGCCCGGGCGCTCGTGCTGAAACCCGAGGTCCTTCTTCTCGATGAACCTCTCGCGGCACTGGATCTCAAGCTCCGCCAGCGGATGTTGATGGAGCTCGATCTGATCCATGACGAAGTGGGCATCACGTTCCTCTATGTCACCCACGATCAGGGCGAAGCCATGAGCCTCAGCGACCGCATCGCGGTCATGAACGCGGGACGCATCGAGCAGATCGGCTCCCCGGCGGAAGTCTACGAAGCCCCCGAGAGCAGCTTTGTCGCCGCCTTCATCGGCGACACGAACTTCTTCGAGGGCTCGGTCGTCGCCGTCCGGGGCGGCAACTACCTGCTTGTGCGCTGCGAGGGCTTCCCGGATGTGCTCTGCTACAACGACAAGGGATTGCACCAGGGCGACCCGGTCTACCTCAGCGTGCGCCCGGAGAAGTTCACCATTCAGACCGAGACTCCCGAACCCGATCCCCTGCGGAATCCGTTGCCGGGATGCGTGGAGGACGTCGTGTACCTCGGCGACCGCACCAAGTACCGTGTCCGCATCGACGACTACCTCCTCACCGTGTACCGCCAGCACAGCCGCTTCCTGCTGGACCAGAAACCCATCACCTGGAACGACTCGGTCTGGGTCTCGTGGCATGCCGACGACGGCTACATCCTCGCCCGCTACCGCGAGGCCGACGAGCAGTTGCTCAGCGACATGCCGGACCCGTCCGGGGAAGGTCTCGGGACGCTGCCCGGGGAGGAGAGCGGCGTGGCCCGGGCCATGGAGGCACGCCGGTGATGCCGACACGGAGGTCCAGAGCGGGCGAACTGCTCCTGACCGCGCCGTCGTTGGTTTGGCTGATCGTGCTCTTCGCCGTGCCCACGCTCATGGTTTTCGCCGTTGCTCTCAAGCCCGTGGACAGCTACGGGGGGATCGGGCAGGGCTGGACCCTGCAGACCGTACTCAACCTCCGCGATCCCAACTATCCGGCCATCGTCTGGCGCACCCTGTGGATGAGCGCCGTGGCCACGGTGGTCTGCGTCGGGCTGTCGGTCCCCACGGCCTACGTCATGGCCCGTGCCGCACCGTCGCGCCGGCAACTCCTGGTGCTTCTCGTGGTGGTGCCGTTCTGGACCAGTTTCCTGGTTCGCATCTTTGCCTGGAAGGCCCTCCTGCACCCCGAAGGCCTGATCAAGAGGCTGCTCGTGCTGATCGGTCTCGTCGAGCCATCGGTTTCCCTTCTCTACCGTCCCGAGGCGGTGCTCATGGTGATGGTCTACACCTATCTGCCCTTCGCCATCCTGCCGGTGTATGCGGCCGCGGAGCGTTTCGACTGGTGCCTGCTGGAGGCCGCCATGGACCTGGGGGCCTCCCGGATACGATCGTTTACAAGCGTCTTTCTGCCGGGGATAAGCAGGGGTCTGGCAACGGCGGTGATGATGGTGTTCATTCCCTGCCTGGGGTCCTACGTCATTCCCGACGTGATGGGGGGCACCTCCGCCGAGATGATCGGCAACAAGATTGCCCAACGGACCTTCGTGGACCGGAACCTGCCCCATGCCAGCGCCCTTTCGGCCCTGCTGACCCTGGCCGTCTTTCTGCCCCTGGTGGTCCGCTGGGTGACCCTGTGGCGCGGGGGGGCGTCCGAGACCATGGTCCGGGCACGGGAAGGGGCCGGGGAGGAGATGCTGTGAAACGCAGTGTTCTCCCCTATGTCATTGCCGCCGCGGTTCTGGTCTTCCTCTATCTTCCCATCGTGATTCTCGTCGCCAACTCGTTCAATGCCTCGCGCTTCGGCGGCAGTTGGGAGGGATTCTCGCTGCGCTGGTATCTGCGCCTGCGGGAGCAGCGCGAGATCTGGTATGCCCTGCGCAACACCCTGGTCGTGGCGTTTGCAGCGACGATCATCTCCACCGTGCTGGGGACCACCGCCGCGCTGGCGCTGCACGGCTGGGGCACACGACTGCAGAGGGTGCACTATGCCCTCATCTACACGCCCCTCGTGGTGCCCGATGTCCTGATCGGCATCAGCCTGCTGCTGCTCTTCGTCGCCCTGGGCGTGCGTCTGGGGCTCGGGACGATCCTCCTGGCCCACGTCTCCTTCTGCATCAGCTACGTGACCATGGTGGTGCTGTCGCGTCTGCAGGACTTCGACGCCTCTCTGCTGGAGGCGGCCCGGGACCTGGGGGCCAACAGCTGGCAGGCGATGCGCCTGGTGTTGCTGCCCCTGCTGATGCCGGGGATTGCGGCCGGCGGTCTGTTGGCGTTCACTCTGTCCATCGACGATTTTGTCATCAGTTTCTTCGTTTCGGGGCCCGGTTCGACCACTCTGCCGATTCGGATATACAGTATGATCAAGCACGGGTCGCCGCCGCTGATCAATGCCCTGTCGACGTTGTTGATTGTGGTCACGTTCTCGGCCGTGTGGGTGGCGCAGATGCTGTCGAAGGAAAGGAGATCCGAGCGATGAAGCGATGGGTGTTGGTGGGGGTTGCCGCGCTCTGCCTGTTGGCGGGTTGCGGGCGGAAGACCGGGAAGACTCTCCATGTCTACACCTGGGCGGACTACATCAAGCCCGAGCTCGTCGAGCGCTTCGAGAAGGAGAACGCCTGCCGCGTCGTCATCGACACCTTCGATTCCAACGAAGCGATGTACGCGAAAATCAAGGCCGGGGCGACGGGATACGACGTGATCTTCCCCAGCAGCTACATGGCCCGCATGCTGCACGACCAGGACATGATCCAGGCACTCGACCAGAGCAAACTCCCCAACATCGCGAACGTGGACGCCGACTACCTCCGCATCGCCATGGACCCCCGCATGACCTACAGCGTCCCCTACATGATCAGCTATGCCGGGCTGGCCACCATCGAGGGCAAGGTCAAGGACTTCGATGCCACCTGGGCCATGCTCGACCGGAAGGACCTCGCCGGCCGGATGACCATGCTCAACGACATGCGGGAGACCATCGGCGCCGCCCTCAAGTTCCTGGGCTACAGCCTCAATACCGTCGACGAGAAGCAGCTCCAGGAGGCGCGCGACGTCGTTATCCGCTGGAAGAAGAACCTGGCCAAGTTCGAGGCCGAGCAGTACAAGACCGGGCTGGCTTCGGGGGAGTTTCTCGTGGTGCATGGCTACAGCGGGGACATTCTGCAGGTGGCCGAGGAAGCCGAGGGAGTGCGTTTCGTGCAGCCCCGGGAGGGTTTCTCGGTGGCCTGTGACGACATGGTGATTCCGGTGGGTGCTCCCCAGCCGGACCTGGCGCACGCCTTCATCAACTTCCTGCACGATCCCCAGGTGGCGGCGGAGAACACCGAGTTCATCATGTACGCCTGTCCCAACAGCCCGAGCTATGCCCTGCTGCCCGAGGAGCTCCGCAACGACCCGGTTCTGTTCCCCAGTCCCGAGGTCCGGGTCAAGGGCGAGGTCATCGAGGACCTGGGCGCGAAGAACGATCTCTACATCCGCATCTGGGACGAGATCAAGGGCGCGGAGTAGGGGGGATCATTCCCGGCAACGCGCGGCAAGGCGCCTTCCCGCCGGTGTGCGCATCGGGAACACCAGGGGATCGCGGGGCGGGGAGGATGCGGTTCGTCCGTGCCGCAGCCGCGCGAGGTTGACGGCGTCACTGACCAGGGCGCCTTCGGGGGTCTCGCAGGGGGGACCGCCCCGGGCTGCCGACACGACGGCGTCGAGGTGCGCCAGGATGTCGGAGTCACCGACGACGGGCGCCAGCAGGGCGTGCATGGCCCGGGTGTCCGGATGCACCGCCTCCGGGCCCCGGTCTCCGGGGGTCGCATGGCTTGCGGCCAGGGCGGCGAAGGCAGCCCCGGCTTTGACCACGCCCGGGTCGGCCTCGGCGACGGCGAGAAGGGTGTCGGCGAAGTCGGCGGCCGTTTCGGCGAGGGCGACGTCTTCCGGCCGGGTGTCTCGCAAACCGTGCAGGTAGGCGCGCACCTTTTCGATCACGGGGATGGCTGCCACGTGCCGGTCGACGGCCTTGCCGAGGCACTCGGCGGCGTGGCGGCACCAGGCCGCGCAGGCCAGGTTGATGCGGGGATTCCGCACTGCCATGCCGCAGCTCGGGCACAGCCGCGTCGGTTCATCCCGCCAGAACTCCATCTCGTGGCCGCAGAAGGGACAGAGGACAGCGCAGATGTCCTCCGGCTTCCAGTACCGCATGTCTTGTCCGGGGCAGCGCCTCAAGGCCGCGCTCCTTCCGCTTTGGGACGACCCGCGCTGGGATTGGACCCCGGACGTGTGCCGTGGTTGCCGCGGTGCGGAGGTGGGCCTTCCCGCCCGCGCCTGCCGACGCGTTCCGGCGCGCACGGCGGCACCCCGATCCGGCGGCACCTGGGCGAGCACCGGACGCCGGCGCGGCGCCCTTTCCCTTCAGGCGTCCGGGGTGACCCGTGTCGCCTCGATGTCCAGGCATGCCGCGATCTGCACGAGGGTGTGGGCGTGGTGCCCGATGCCGAGGGCGAAGTGATGGGTGGGGCCTTCGGCGACCCAGCGTTTGAGGAAGGTCCGCACATCGGGCTTGAAGCGTCCGTGGGTGTTGGTGTTGCCGGTGGGGGGAATGGGCCAGCGGATGGATTCTCCCTCGGCGATGATGAACTTCGGGCGTCCGTCCGCGCGCACCCCGATTCCCAGCATGGTCATGGGTCCCTCCTTGATGCGGAACTCGACGCCGGCGCCGGAACCGGGTTTGCCGTGGTATTTGCGCAGGCTGCGCAGCACCGGGCGCCCGTCGGCGATGTTGAGGTGGTGAGGCCCGTCATGACCCACCAGAACCGAGTCGCGCTGGAAATCCACCGGGTGGAACTCCGCGAAGCTGCCCCCGATGTCCAGCCTGTCCATGATCAGCATTGCCAGGCACGTTTTGAGGTCGTATTCGCCGCACATGGGGAAACCCGCGGCGCAGAGCAGGGAGTTGCCGACAATCAGGTTCGTGACCAGCGAGCGCAGCTCGGACCCCGGCTCGCCCTCGTAGTAGTACGCCAGGCCGTCGAGGTCCTTCGCGGCCACGAAGCCGTCGAGAGCCACGGCCGCGCGGGCAGCCGTCTCCAGGTCCGCCTCGGTCAGTTTCTCGGCGATGGGGTCCGACCCCGGGTCGGGGGTGTCGAAGAAGCCCAGGATCGCCTCGCGCTTGCGGGCGATGCTCTCCGGCGTGGCCTCGCGGTAATGACGCAGGATCTCGTCCGGCTCACAGAGCACGACATGGCACCCGAAGGCCGCGGTGATGGCCGTGGGGTCCGCGTGCATGTCGAGCATTGCTTCGAGCACGTGCCCCATCAGGCCGATGCGCGCCCGGCGCAGATCGTGCAGCACGCAGGCGATGGAACACCATGCCGACAGCTCCGCTTCGGCCGCCGGGTCCCCGTGCAGCATCCCCAGGACGACCGGGGGGACCGGGCGCCCCATGCGCAGCGCCACCCCCGTGAACTCGGGGACCGAACACACATCGTCGTTGCACAACTGCATGTAGGTGGAGCCGTGCACATAATCCAGCGCCTCCCTGGGCTGCAGGGCCACCAGCACCATGGGCAGACGCAGGGCGCGCACCAGGACCCCGAAGGTCGAGGAGGTGGCGTACGTCACCATGTCCACGAACAGAACATCCAGGTCGGCCGCCTGGATCGCCGGGAGAACGGCATAGGCGCTTGCCGCGTCGTCGATCATCCCGAAGGACGCCACCTCGACCCCGTGGCCTTCGAGCCTCCGCCGCAGGATCTCGACCTTCCCCATGAGTTCCGGCAGCAGGCCGTCGAACTGCTCCCAGTAGGTGTGGTGACCGACCGCCACCAGGCCGACTCGGGCCGTGAGGGGTTTGCGCCGCTCGATCCGCATTGCTGTTCTCCCGCGGGCGTCCCGCCGCTGTTCCGCAGTACCAATGGTCTCGGAGTAATCTGCATCCCCAAATCCGTGTCCGCGAGGCCGCTGACGGTCCAGGCGAGATTCGTCCGGCACGGAGAAGGCCGTCCCTCTCCCCCGTAGCGGCCGGCGCGCAAGTAGGTGCCACGAGCCGAGTGGCACAATCCCATCCCCAGGACAGTCGCGCTCGGCTCGCGCGACCTACCCCCCC
>JAFGRS010000929.1 GCA_016935045.1 Lentisphaeria bacterium
CTCCGGCACTCCGGATAGGTCCATGGTCCATGGTCCATGGTCCATGGTCCATGCAGCGCAATGAGATGTGTAGCAATTCCGAGACGTCCAGTTACAGTGATGGGTGGTGACGGGGCGATGCCCCGGCGGCAACGGCGCCGCGGGTGTCCCCCTTCGGTCGGGGCGTTGTGACCGGGGGTCCGCGTCTACGAGCCTGATCAGGATGTCTGAGGCCAAGGTCAGGAAGACCCGATGCTGCCGCACACCCGACAATGGAGGTCCGTTCGGGATACGGGCCTGGGAGTACTGCTGATGGCGAGCATGGCGACGGCTGCCGACAAGGCCCCGCCCGCGAAGCCGGTTCTGCCGCCGGCGCCGGCGGGGGTGATCCTCCGGCAGGATCTCGATTACCTCGAGCCGGGCCGGGCGGAAAAGCTGGATCTCTACCTGCCGGCCGAGCGCCCGGCGGGTACGCGTTCCCCGGCCATCGTCTTCATTCACGGCGGGGGCTGGTCCGGAGGGGACAAGGCGGAGTATCGCTCCTTCAACTACGGCACGGGTCTGGCCAAGGCCGGCTATGTCATGGTCAGCGTCAACTACTGGCTGGGGCGCGAGGGCCGCTGGCCGAGGAACCTGCACGACTGCAAGAACGCGGTGCGCTACCTGCGGGTGCACGCCGACGATCTGGGCGTCGACCCCGAACACATCGGCGTGATCGGCGGCTCGGCGGGCGGGCACCTGGCCCTGATGGTGGCCTACACGACGGATGTCGCCGGCCTCGAGCCGGAGATCCCCTACCCCGGCGTATCGAGCCGGGTGAACTGCGTCGTCAACCTCTACGGCATCACCAATCTGCTGACGCGGCAGAAAACCGACGCGAACGGGAAACCCACGGGAGTGCCCGCCCCCAGCGGCCTCCTGTCCGTCTCCCGCGAACAGGACCCCGCGCTGTGGCGGTTCGTGTCGCCGGTGAACCACGTCCAGCAGGCCACGCCGCCGACCCTCACGATGCACGGCCTGATGGACAGCACCGTCGACTGCGAACAGGCCAGGGAACTCGCCGCGAAGCTGGACGAACACGGGGTCGAGAACCAGCTCGTCCTGATCGAGGGCATCGGCCACACCTTCAACCTGGATACCTGGGGCAGAAAACCCCTGCCCCCGGAAGCCCGACCGACCGTGCTCGGGTTCCTCGAACGCCACCTGCGGCCTGCGGAGCGGCGAGAGTAGATCCGTCGGATCCCCCGGAAGGGCCTCCCTGGGGCCATTCTCCCTCCCCGTCCGTTGTGTCCGTTCCCGTCCGTTCCCCCGCTTTACCACCCTTTCCCGCCATGGCCGCCGGCATGGTGCCGGTGTATGTTGTGGGCGGTGCGGCCGGGGTGTTTCCCGCCGCGGTTGTCAGGCATCCGGAGGCCTCCATGGCAGAGATACCGAGAACGCAGATCGAGGGGTTGTCCTTTCCGCGGTTGATGGCGGGCACGAACTGGTTTCTGGGCTATTCGCACCAGACCGCGGCCCGCAGCCGCATGATCAAGGAGATGCAGTCGCGGCAGACGCTGGCGGACATCCTCGAGGTTTTCTTCGCGGCCGGCGGCAACGCGGTCTACGGCGGCCGCCCCGACGCGACGCTTCTCGAAGAGGCGATCCGGGATGCCGAGGACCGCACCGGACGGCCCGGACTGCGCATCTGCATCCCTTCCTTCGATCTGGCCGATACCCCGGCCGCAAGGGACGCGAACCTGCGTACCCTTGATGCCTATCGGGCCATCGGCTGCAACGTGCTCATGCCGCACCAGGCCACCACCGATGCCCTCGTGGACCGCAGAACCCGCAGCATCCGCGAAATGGACTTCTTTCTGCCTGCCATCCGCGAGCGCGGCATGATCCCGGGGCTCTCGACCCACATGCCCGAGACCCCGGTCTACGCCGACGAGATGGGGCTCGATGTGGGCACCTACATCCAGATCTACAATGCCGCCGGCTTCCTGATGCAGATCGAGATCGACTGGGTGCAGCGCATGATCTGGAACCGCCGCAAGCCGGTGATCACCATCAAGCCCCTCGCCGCGGGCCGGGTGCAACCCCTCGTCGGCCTGGCCTTCTGCTGGGCCACGCTGCGCCCCATCGACATGGTCTGCATCGGTTGCCTGACGGCGGACGAAGCGCGGGAGGTCATCGACATCTCGATGGCCCTGCTCGAACACCGCGCCCCGGGGGTGGCCCTGCAGGAAACGCGCAGCAAGGCGTCCATGAAGTCGGGCGGGTGAAGTTCCATGCCGTCAGCACGCGAGTCTGCGCCAGTGTCCGCAATGTCCTCCGACGTGCCCGAGTCTCTCTCCTGCGTCGAGTGGCGTATGGCGGAGGCGGACATTCCCGTGGCGGAGGAATTGCTGGGGGCCCTGGGCTGGGTCCCGGCGTCCTGGATCGACCGGGTGACGGCGACGGCCGTGGTGCGCGTGTATGCGGCGTCGCAGGCGGAGGCCGGGTTCGTCCTCCGGAGCATCCTCGAAGCCATGCCCGACTGGCGGACGCTCTTCGGCTCCGAACCGCCCGCGCCCACCCTCACCACCACCCTTCGCGAAAACTGGGCCGAGAGCTGGAAACGCCACTTCCACACCTTCCGCGCCTCCCGCCGGACCGTGGTCAAGCCGAGCTGGGAGCGCTACGAGCCCGAACCGGGGGACGTGGTCATCCGGATCGATCCGGGGATGTGTTTCGGCACCGGGCAGCACGCCACCACCCGCGCCTGCCTGGCATTCCTGGACGATCTGGCGCTGCAGCTTGGTCCGGTGTCGTTTCTGGACGCCGGGTGCGGATCGGGCATTCTCAGCGTCGCGGCGGCCCAACTGGGGTTCCGTCCGATTACCGCCTTCGACCACGACCCCCAGGCGGTCGAGATGACCCGCCGCAATCTGCGGCAGGCCGGCGTCGAGGGTGCCGAGGTGGTGTGCGCGGACATCGCCGAGTTCCGCCCGGGGCGTACCTTCCGTGTCGTGGCGGCCAACATCCTGGCGCCCATCCTGGAACGGAACCGGGCTGGGTTGCTGGGTTGGCTCGACACTTCCGGTGGGCCGGGATGGCTGCTGCTGTCGGGTATTCTGACCGAGCAGTACCCCGCTGTGCGCGAAGCATTTGTGGGATTGGGGGCGGGGGAAGTGGAGAGCCTGGTCCTGGACGAGTGGACCAGCGGCTGCTTCGCCTTCGACGGACATCGGGCACGGCCCCCGGGACCACCCTGCGGACGACCTCTGGCAAGCGGTCTGCAGGGTTCACTCCTGCCGGCGCCCGGAAGCGCCCGATGTACGGGTGCAGCGCCATGATTGGTATTGCAAGCTATTCGGGAAGAAGCGATTCTTCTATTTCGCGTGGTTCGCGGTGAATCATCCGGGTTAAGGGAGCAGCAAGCCATGAAACGCATCGAGTGGGGCGATTGGCTGGCGATCGGGGTCCCCGAGATCGACGCACAGCACCGGGCCCTGGTGGACCGACTCAACGACGTGGACCGTGCCGTCGCCGAACACCACCCCGAGACCGAGGTCACGAAAACCCTCGATTTCCTGGCCGATTACGCGAAGCATCACTTCACCACCGAAGAGGAATTCATGGCCCGGGAGCAATACCCCGGCATCGCCGGGCAACGGGCCGCCCACCGCGAATTCCTGGCCCTGCTCGAAGACCTCGAACGGGACTTCCGCGAGGAGGGTTCGACCCGCCCCCTCGCGGAGGCCCTCGAAACGCTTCTCGTGACCTGGCTGACGAACCACATCCAGGGGATGGACAGGGAGTTCGGGCGTTTCCTCGACAAGGGATAGCGACACGGGCGGAAATCCCGCTACGGGGCGCGGCCCTCCGCGCACCATCCCTCTCCCCAGTACGGGGCGCGGCCCTCCGCGCACCATCCCAGAAGGGGATCGGCCGTCGAGGGCGCCGGCCGGTACCGGGGACGGGATCCTGAAACTGCGGTGCGGCCCGGCTTGGGCGCATGTCAGCTCCGTAGATCCCCATGCCGCACGAGTTCTGCCACACCGCATGTGTCCACCCGAGAACCCCGGGGA